>JAIMAZ010000349.1 GCA_023511695.1 Ignavibacterium sp. | reverse complement strand
TGATTATCCTCGCAAATTTCTTTAAATAACTGCCAATTTTGTGTTTTAATAATTTCTTTGAATTCTGGCAAGAGAATAACATTTTTCATAAGCACCTCCAATCCGGAAAACAAGGAGATAATCCTATGATAATTCAGGGGACTATTTCCATGGAAGAGTTTTATTAATGATTAAATTAGATTTGTGCCAGGTTCATCTGAATCGGGCATTTCGTTTCCTTTTATATTTTTATAAAATGGTTTGCAAAAATAAAACCTTTTTCAAACTAACGAAACTTTTTTAAGTCTAATAACAAGACCGGAGATTAGGAAAGAACCCAAAACTCAGAATTATTTTTTAACAACGGCCCGAAAAAGATTTAAGATAATACTAACAACTTTTTAATTACCAACTCGCCTTTCGTATTTGTCATGTTGAATTTATTTCAGCATTTAAAATCTTAACAAAAGAAGATTCTGATCCCTAAAGCATTCGGGACGGAATGACATCTATACGATAGACACCTTTGGCAGATCAAGAAATTTTACATAGCTTTCTCGTCTTTGGCGGGGAACTACAACTATTAAACTGCACAAATGCCGAATGCGAATCCCGAAAGTTTTCGGGACGGCTTAAGCATTTGTTAAATGGCTTCCTCATCTTAACAGCAACATCTTTTTAGTCTCTGCATAACCTCCACTAATCATTCTGTAAAAGTACACACCACTTGGTAGGTTACTTGCATCTCCGAAAGATCCTGTAGAAAATTCAACCTCATAACTACCAGCTTGTTTATATTCATTTAATAATGTTTTAATTTCTTTTCCAAGTATATCATAAACTTTTATTTGAACAACTTCTGATTTTGGAATTGAGAATTTTATTTTTGTTATAGGATTAAATGGGTTTGGATAATTCTGGAATAAATAAAAGTTATTTATAGTTAAAGAATTGTGCTCTGCGGATGTAACAATCACACTATCTTGGTTATAAAATATTAAACCGTAATTCTGATATGGCTGAAATGAAGAAAGAATATATATTTTATTATTTCGCGAATCTGACAATCCTTCTGTAAACCAATTGCTTGGGACTGGGGAATTGGATGAGTTAATAAATTGCCAATTTCCATCATTATATATTAAAAATCCATTTGTAGTACCAAAGTATTTAATGTTGTTCTGATCTATTACAACGCCATTATATGAAAAAAGAGTAAATTGAAATCCCCAATTAGTACTGTCATAATAGACAAATGAAGTATCTATAAGACTTGCTGCAATTTTACTTCCTCCGCCTTGCAAATTAATTGTAACCCACTTTCTATTTTCAGAATCAACAGATAAAGAGGTAAATAGCTGAGATGGTCCTCCGCTAAATTGCCCGCTAATGGCTTTTATCCAGCTATTACCATCATAGTAATATAAACCAAAAAAATCCGTGCCCACCCAAATTTTATTACTGCTATCAACCTCAATAAAATTAAAATCTCCTATACCCTGAAATGAATTCTGATCGTGAAAAAGCGTCCAGCTTCCATTATAGTAAGCAGCTATTCCGTAATTTGGAATTCCTATCCAATAACGGTTGATTAAGTCAACAGTGATTTTAAAAACATAATTATCTGGTATCAGCGAATTGCTTGTATTCAAACTATCCCAATTACCATTGTCCAGGATGTAAATGCCATTAGCTGCGGTTCCAAATAGCATTTTACCATCACGGGCTTGTGATATATCTGTAATTACAGTGGATGTTTTTAATGGCGAGTTGGTCGAATCAAATGTTTGCCATATACCATCTTTAAAAAATTGAAGATATCCCCTATTATTTTCTCCGACAGAGCTAATCCAGTATCCATTATTATCATCTTCAAAAAATGCGTTAACACTATTAGAAAGTAATAGTGAATTATTTTTGTTAATTAATACCCAATTTCTATTTAGATAAGTTTGGGCAGACAAGTTTATTGATAAAATAAATATTACGGCCAATAAATTTTTCATAACTACTCCTTTCATAACTTAATAATCAGGTAATTCATTAGTACACGACGGATGAGTTTCATTATAAAATTGGTCAGTTTTACAATACTTTAAGTTAGTAGAAACTGAATTACTATCAAAAATATACTCAACGATAACCAGGTTATGACCATTTCCCCCATAATTTCAACTAAGGTGCTAAACTTGTATTGTTTACCAAAATAATATTGAGAGCAGTTTTGAATACCTTTGCACCAGCTATGAATTAGTTGTGCGTTAAAAGCAAAAGGAGCTGAAGTAGGTGCATTTGGTAGAATATAAGTTTTTGATTTGGTTTTCCAACCATCAATTTCGTTCCAATAATAAAGTGAAATTCGAATATATTGCAAATTGTTTCTTTGAACGGTTAAATTCCCACATGTTGCAAAGAAATCATAATCCTTTGCTCCACAATTATAAGTCCAAAAACAATTAGGATTGAAACTAGACATATTTGCCTCCATATATATCTAATTGATTTATGAGCCATATAACGGCGTGGTGGCTAAGATACAGCACATCCGTTAGCTAATGGACAACAATGATTAATTAACAATATACAATTAACAATTAGAACACTTGCCCGCCTTTGGCGAGAACTTTTTTAGCAGTATAACCTTTAACAAGAAAGATTATACAACTTGCCCGCCTCTTGCGGTGAACAACTACCTTTTATACTGCACAAATGCCGAGTGCAAATCCCAAAATTTTTCGGGCCAGCTTGAGGCAATTGCTATATCGCTTCCTCATCTTAACAGCACCATCTTTTTAGTCTCTGCATAACCTCCACTAATCATTCTGTAAAAATAAACTCCACTCGGTAAACTACTAGCATCTCCGAAGGAT
>JAIMAZ010000348.1 GCA_023511695.1 Ignavibacterium sp. | reverse complement strand
GGTCAAGGGAGAGCTATTGATTGGCCCGATCAGGGCTTCTATCTCTTCCAGGGCAAGACCGCCGGGTCTTAAAAGTCTGGGCCTTTCCTCGAGAAAGGAAACAATGGTAGACTCAACACCGACTTCGCAGGGGCCGCCATCAAGAATAAAATCGACCTTTGAACCCAGTTGCTCCCGCACATGGTCAGCCGTTGTCGGGCTTAAATAGCCAAAAGGGTTGGCACTGGGGCCAACCACCGGTGTTTTGGCCTGGAGAATCAGTTTCAGGGTGAGATTGTGTCGGGGCATTCTTATGGCCACACTGGGCAGGCCAGAGGTAACTATATCCGGCACTTCCTCCCTCTTGGGCAGAACCAGAGTCAGCGGGCCTGGCCAGAATCTTTCGGCCAGCAATCTGGCTCCAGCTGGAATGGTTGCGGCCAGTTTTTCGAGATCCTGCGCCCTGGCAATATGAACAATGAGAGGGTCAAAATGAGGCCTGGCTTTGATTTCAAAGACCCGGGCGACAGCCTCAGGATTAAAGGCATCAGCACCAAGTCCATAAACCGTTTCTGTTGGGAAGGCAACAATTCCTCCGTTTCTTATCACTTTGGCTGCACTGCTGATCTTGGTTAAAATCTGTTCATTTAAATTCAATTGGTTCATAAAACAAAGTTATTATTAAACATTTACTCATCAAACTTTTTTCTAATTAAATAAGCAGAAATGTCATTCACTATTTTACATCATTAGAACTGCTCTCTGATAAAAGAAATATGTTTCAAAGATTTTACATAAATTAAAGTTTGTTATTTTAAAAATTATGGTCAACCTATGGAAAAATATAAAATTTACTGGACCAAAACCGACGAAGCTCCACTACTTGCAAGTTATTCTTTGCTTCCAATATTAAAATCCTACACAAAAGAAACCGGAATTGAATTCGTGGAAAAAGATATATCACTTGCGGGTAGAATAATTGCAAACTTTCCGGATTATCTCACAGAAGAACAAAAAATTCCTGACCACCTCGCTGAGCTTGGTGAGTTGACTCAACATCCCGATACAAACATTATTAAACTTCCCAATATCAGTGCTTCGGTTCCGCAGTTAAAAGCAGCAATAAAAGAATTGCAGGAGAAAGGATATAAAATTCCCGATTATCCCGAAGAGCCAAAAACAGATGAAGAGATAAAATTAAAAGAGCGATGTGCAAAAGTACTTGGCTCTGCAGTTAATCCTGTGTTGCGTGAAGGAAATTCTGATCGTCGTGCAGCAGCATCGGTCAAGAAGTTTGCGCAAAAGTATCCGCACAAAATGATGAAGTCGTGGTCAAAAGATTCAAAGACACGAGTTGCATATATGAAGCAAAAAGATTTTTACGGCTCGGAAAAATCTGTAACTATGGATAAAGATGATGTTGTTAAGATTGAGTTCGTTGACACAAAAGGAAACATAACTGTTTTGAAAGAAAGTCTTAAACTTCTTAAAGATGAAGTTGTTGACAGCGCAGTAATGAATGTTAAAGAACTCAGAAAATTCTACGCTGAGCAAATTGAAGAAGCAAAAAAAGATAATGTTTTGCTTTCACTTCATCTTAAAGCAACGATGATGAAAATCTCCGATCCAATAATGTTTGGTCACGCTGTTTATGTTTACTACAAAGATGCACTTGATAAACACGCTGATACACTAAAACAAATTGGTGCAAATGTAAATAACGGTTTAATGGATGTTCTTGAAGAACTAAAAAAACTCCCCGATGAAAAAAGAAAAGAAATCGAAAACGATATAAATAAAGTTTATGAGTATCGTCCCGAACTGGCAATGATTGATTCGAGAATCAATAAAACAAATCTTCATGTCCCAAATGACGTAATAGTTGATGCATCAATGCCGAATGTTGTTCGCGACGGCGGGAAAATGTGGAATAAAAAAGATGAACTTCAGGATTGCATTGCAATGATTCCTGACCGAAGCTACGCAACAATTTATCAGACAATTATAGAAGATGCAAAAATCAAAGGGCAGTTTGATCCAGCAACAATGGGTGCAATTTCAAATGTCGGATTGATGGCAAAGAAAGCTGAAGAGTACGGCTCACACGATAAAACTTTTGAGATGCAAGCTGACAGCGTTGTACGCGTTATGAATTCTGAAGGAAAAGTTTTGATGGAACAACCTGTAGAAGCTGGTGATATTTTCAGAATGTGCCAGACAAAAGATGAAGCAATAAAAGATTGGGTTAAACTTGCAGTGGACAGAGCGAGAGCTTCCAACACTCCGGCAATTTTCTGGCTTGATGAAAACAGAGCACACGACAGAGAAATAATCGCAAAGGTTAAAAAGTATTTGCCTGAACACGATACAACCGGACTCGAAATAAAAATTCTCAAACCGGTTGAAGCAATGAAATACACTCTTGAAAGAACAAGAAAAGGTTTGGATACAATTTCTGTAACGGGAAATGTACTTCGTGATTACCTTACAGATCTTTTCCCGATACTTGAGCTCGGCACGAGCGCAAGAATGCTTTCTATCGTTCCGTTGTTAAAGGGCGGTGGATTATTTGAAACCGGTGCCGGCGGTTCAGCACCAAAGCATGTTGAACAACTGTTAAAAGAAAATCACTTAAGGTGGGATTCTCTTGGAGAATACAGCGCACTCGTTCCATCATTTGAAATGATATATGAAAAAACAAAAAATCCAAAAGCAAAAGTATTAGCTGAAACTCTTGATAAAGCCATTCTAAACTATCTTGAAAACGGAAAACTGCCATCACGCAAAGCCGGTGAGATTGATAACCGCGGAAGTTCATTCTATTTTTCATTATACTGGGCAGAGGCATTAGCAAATCAAAACGATGATGT
>JAIMAZ010000347.1 GCA_023511695.1 Ignavibacterium sp. | reverse complement strand
TTCACGAAGTATGCGTTCTTCAGAACCACTTTTTATGTCTTCAGGAACGCCTTCAATTGTGATGTAATATTTTGAAGAAAATTTTAATTGAAATCCTAGTTTGCTCAAATGAGGATTTAATTCTTTGAGAATTTCATAACTTGCCGGATCAAACTGAATAGTTATCGGGAAAAGTAAGTGCTGTGAGAATGGAATATTTGCTTCAAGTTTCATTAAAGCTTTTTCATAAAGAATTCTTTCGTGGGCAACATGCTGATCAATTATCATTAATCCTGATTTTATTTGCGATAGAATATACTTGTTATGCAGTTGAATAATAAAACTGGTTTCTTCAAAATCAGATTTTGGTTTGTGTTCTAATGTGTATTCCTGTTTTAATTCGTTCTGGGTTGTTGAAGGAAAGAAATCACTGTGTTCTTTCTTGATCGCATTTGTAGCAAGACTTCCAAAAACTAATTCAATATCTTCATCAGTTATTCTCTCTTTTTTTATCTCATAAGATTTTGTGAATGACGGTCTGTCGGAAAAATCATTTTTACCAACAGGAGTGTAGGCATTAAATGATAGCTTTTCATCTGAAGTTTCTGTTGGTGTAAATGACATTGCGGGAATAAGGTCATGTGAACCAATTGATTTTTTTATTACTGCAAGGACAAAATTGTAAACATCTTTTTCATCATCGAATTTCACTTCGAGCTTGGAAGGATGGATATTAACATCAACTTTTGATGGATCAATCTCCATAAACAATACGAAGAAAGGATAATCTCCTTTCTCAAGAATGTTTTCAAAGGCAGTAAACACAGCATGATTGATATGTTTATTTATAACATATCTTTTATTCAGAAAAAGATATTGTTCGCCTTTGCTCTTTTTGAATATTGACGGTTTACCGATGTAACCATTAAGCGAGAGATATTCAGTTCTTTCTTCAACCGGAATTAAAGCATCGAGCATATTATCTGCAAAAACCTGTGAAATTCTTTCCTCGAGTTTTCCAGATTTATAATCATATACCAAGCTATCATTATTGTAAAACTTAAAATTAATTTCGGGATGTGCTAAGGCTATCCTATTGAATATATCAATAATGTGTTTTAATTCAGTTGCATCAGATTTAAGAAATTTTCTTCTTGCAGGTGTGTTGTAAAACAGATTCTTGACGGAAACACAAGTTCCTTTGTTCGTTGAAATTTTTTCTTTAAGAATCTCTCCTTCTTTTTCAATCCGGATTAATGTTCCGATTTCCTGTTGTGAAGTTTGAGTTTTTATTTCAAGTTGTGATACTGCTGCAATTGAACTTAAAGCTTCACCACGAAAACCAAGAGTTTTTATCGCTTCCAGATCAGACAAAGATGAAATTTTACTTGTGGCATGCTTTTGAATGCAGAGAATCGCATCATCTTCAGTCATACCAATTCCATCATCACAAACCTGGATTAAATTTTTACCTGCCTGCTTAATTATTACTTCAATATCTTTTGCTTCGGCATCAATAGAATTTTCGAGCAGTTCTTTCACAACAGATTCCGGTCTTTGAACTACTTCTCCGGCTGCAATTTTATTAGCCAGATTTTCGGGTAATATTTTTATTCTGCCTGACATCAGTTCCTTTTATATAAATAAACTTCGAAAAGCTCTTTATCCATTAATTTTTCTTTAGTCCAATCAGCTTCGTTGAACTCAGGGAAAAATACATCGCCTTCAGCTTCAAATTTCATTATTGAAATTATCATTTCATCTGCAATCGGTAAAGCGAGTTTATATATCTCAGCACCGCCAATAATAAATACCTTTTCACATTTTTTCTCTTTGCAAAATTTTATTGCTTCTTCGAGCGATGAGAAAATCAATACTTCTTCAAACTGAGTTTTATAATCCGGATTTTTTGTGAGCACAATGTTTAATCTATCTTTTAATGGTTTGCCAAGTGTTTCAAAAGTTTTTCTTCCCATTATAACCGGAAAGCCCTTTGTCGTATTCTTGAAATGTCTGAACTCTTCACTAACATGCCAGGACATTTCTCCACTCGATTTTCCAATAACACCATTCTTAGCAATTGCGACTATCAGACTAATAATCAAACTGCAACCTCAAACTTGATTTTAGGATGATGTTGATAACCAATCAATTCGAAATCTTCGAACTTTAATTCATCAATTGGTTTCTTTGCTATGATTAACTTTGGCAATGGATAAGGTTCTCTTTCAAGTTGAAGTTTTAATCCTTCAAGATGATCATATTTTTCAGTCGGACTTCCTTTTTCAGCTACATAAATATGTGCATCAATAATGGTATGCGCAAAGTAACCAAGTTCAAGATTAGTTTCCTGTGCAATAATTTGTGTAAGTATTGAGTAAGCCGCAAGATTGAATGGGATTCCCAGGGCAATATCTCCGCTTCTTTGAGTCAGATGACAATTTAGTTTTCCATTACTGACATTGAAAGCGAAAGTGTAATGACAAGGAGGCAACTTGCTGATTACAGCATTTGCAGGATGCCAGGCACTAATCACCAATCTTCTTGAGTTGGGATTTTTTTTAATTTCATTTATTACCCAACCAACCTGATCAAAAACCAAAGTACCGTTAGATTCTTTTTTCACAAAAGGATGATTTTCATCTACAAAAATTTCTCCGTCAAGTGCAGCAGATTTTTCCGGAACAGGAAATCTTCTCCAGAATCTTCCATAAGCTGTTTGCAAGCGTCCATTTTCATCTGCCCATGCATCCCAGATTTTTGTATGTTGTTTCAGATTTCTGATATGTTCTTCGCCTGACAAATACCAAAGTACTTCGTATAAAAGAGATTTCCATTCCATTTTTTTTGTTGTAAGAAGTGGAAATCCTTCTGAAAGGTCAACTCTGTAGAAA
>JAIMAZ010000346.1 GCA_023511695.1 Ignavibacterium sp. | reverse complement strand
GGACATTTTAACCTCAAAAAGTTAGAAATTTTTACTTTACAAAATTATTGATTTAAGAGACGAGTTGCTAAAAATTAAATTAATAATTAGTTGAATAAAGTCACATCATAAATACCGATTTAGTTATTATTTAGGTTTTTACTTGTGCAAAATCTAATTTTGGTAAGTAAAAAATTTGAATTTTAACTTAATGACAACAGTAGATACTCATAAATTTCAGGGGAAATATCAATGCTAAATATTACTGTTGCATTCATTCATTTCGCACCGACTTTCCGCACTTTTCCCGAAAATCAATCTATAAATAATCCAATGTTTAACATAAAAAAATTAAGAGGTTAATATGGCTTCTGATTATGTAATGAAATTATTGGCTGATGTAAAAGCCAAAAATCCTAACGAACCAGAATTTCATCAGGCAGTTGAAGAAGTTCTTGAATCACTTGATTTAGTGCTTCAACGCCATCCTGAATATCGCTCACTAAAAATTGTTGAAAGAATGGTCGAACCAGAAAGAGTTATTATGTTTCGTGTTCCCTGGATGGATGATCAGGGACAGATTCATATAAATCGTGGTTACAGAATTGAAATGAACAGCGCCATTGGTCCTTACAAGGGCGGTTTACGATTTCACCCATCAGTAACTTTGGGCATCTTAAAGTTTTTAGCATTCGAACAGGTTTTTAAAAATTCTCTTACAACTCTTCCAATGGGCGGCGGTAAAGGCGGAAGTGATTTCGATCCAAAAGGAAAATCAGATAATGAAATAATGAGATTCTGCCAGAGCTTTATGACAGAACTTTTCCGTCATATTGGTCCAAACACTGATGTTCCCGCTGGTGATATTGGTGTCGGTACAAGAGAAATAGGATATTTATTCGGTCAGTACAAAAGATTAACAAATGAATTTACCGGAGTATTAACTGGTAAAGGTATCAACTGGGGCGGCTCACTCATTCGTCCGGAAGCAACAGGATTTGGTGTAGTTTATTTCGCAAATGAAATGCTCAAAACAAAAGGACAAACTTTTGAAGGAAAAACAGTTGCTGTTTCTGGTTTCGGTAATGTTGCCTGGGGCGCAGTTCAGAAAGTAACGGAACTTGGTGGAAAGGTTGTAACTCTTTCAGGACCAGATGGATATATTTATGATCCGGACGGTGTTAAAGGCGAAAAGATTGATTACATGCTAAAGCTTCGTGCAAGCAATAAAGATGCTGTTGAAGATTATGCAAAAGAATTTAAGGTTAAGTTTGTTCCCGGCAAAAAGCCTTGGGAAGTTAAATGCGATGTTGCTCTTCCTTGTGCTACACAAAATGAAATTTATGAAAACGATGCCAGAGAATTAATTAAAAATGGCTGCATCTGTGTATGTGAAGGTGCAAATATGCCAACTACAATTGAAGCTTATAAATTATTTGTTGAAGCAGGTGTTCTTTATGCACCTGGTAAAGCTTCAAATGCTGGCGGCGTTGCTACATCAGGATTGGAAATGTCACAGAACAGCATGAGATTACCCTGGAGCAGAGAAGAAGTTGATAGAAGACTTCATGAAATCATGGTTAGAATTCACAATACCTGTCTTGCTACTGCTGAAAAGTATGGAACACCTGGCAATTATGTTAATGGTGCTAACATTGCCGGATTCCTAAAAGTTGCAGATGCTATGATTGATCAGGGACTTGTTTAAGAATATTCTTACTGAAAATTGAAGAGGCTGTCTCATAAGTATCATTCCGTCCGTTAGCTAACGGATTATTTTCGGAATCAAATAGAACGAGAACCTGACCATTAATAAATCGGGACAAGTTGACAAATTCAGGCTATTGAGACAGCCTCTTTTCAGTTTAATGATTTATATCGCGAACAAAGTCTTGTCGTAATAGTACCATCTTTTTACTTTCTATGTAATTCTTAGTTCTTAAAGTATAGATATAAGTACCGGAAGATAGGTTGCTGCCATCAAATTCTATTGTGTAGCTTCCTGGCTGCTGCATTTCATTAACTAACTCAGCAAACTGCTGCCCAAGCAAGTTATACACTTTTATATTAACATTTTCTGCTTCTTTTACTGTGTAAGCAATTTTTGTAAAAGGATTTAATGGGTTTGGATAATTAGCAATTGAGTATTCTATATTTCCTTGCTTAACATTTGCAGAATCACTTGACTTTGGAACTACACTTCCATCTCCATAAACCGCAATCCTGCTTTGGCTAGAAGTTGTGCCTTCTATAGAATAATAAGGTCTTACATCGTAAAATATTAAATGTGTGGTATAACCATTAGTCAAGTAATAATCATAATCGCTGTAGGTTGTTGTACCTCTGTTTACGGTTGTAATTAGCATAGGATTTCCCATTACTCCATTATGTTTTACTTTTCTCCATATTTGATATTTTGTCACATATGTATTTGGATGTTCATTCCAGTATAGAAGAATGGGCTGATTGTAAACTGTTTCTGTATGAAGATTTCTGTTCGAGATTGATGGCTTGCCCGAATAAAATGCAGTAAAAGTTTGAGTGTCAGAAGGGTAGAAAGTATGTGTTATTGTTGTTGAATTATCACTCCAATGATGAAAGCTATATTCAATCCCATTTATTTCCTGATAAATTGCAGTTGCAGTTATCGGATTTAATTCAACTACATCGAATTGAACTGTTGGAGAATTGTATTGATTATTATTTACTTTTACTATTCCACCGTTGCCAACACCTATAAAATTATTCTGGAAATTTATTTTGAGCACTTTTCGCATTGCCGTACGAATTTGTGCGCCATTATCATCTGTTTGAACAGTATAATTCTCAAATCCGAAATAGGAAGTAAGAAAGGACTATTTAAAGAGCAAAAAATGGGGTATTTTCGAAAAACAAATTTT
>JAIMAZ010000345.1 GCA_023511695.1 Ignavibacterium sp. | reverse complement strand
GTATAGGCGTGATTATATACGAACGGCAAAATAATTACACTATCGGTAGTCAGTTGTAATAACGAAAATATATTAAGGATAGTTCGATAAAAAATCAGGAATCATTCTCTTTAAGAAAATCATCTTTTATCTTCATTAGATATTCAAGTGCGGCTTCGTAGGAGTTTTCAATAACTCCATCAAGTATTGCTTCTTCAATGGCTTTTTTTATTACACCAACTTTTTTAGATGGTTTGAGATTACAAATTTTCATTATCTCATCACCACGTACCGGTGATTGAAATGCTCTTAGTCTGTCTTTTTCACGAACCTCAAGAACCTTTTGCATTACTGCTTCATAATTTGCAAGATACTTCTCAACTTTTTGTGGGTTTTTGCTTGTTATATCTGCACGACATAAAGTGATCAAATCCTGAAGATCATCACCTGCCTGAACAATCAATCTTCTGATTGCAGAGTCGGTTACCTCTTCCTTTGCTAAAGCAATTGGTCTTAAATGCAGCCGGACTAGTTTTTCAACATATTCAAGTTTGTTCATCGGAAGTTTCATCCGGTGAAAAATATTCTTCATCATTCTAGCACCAAGTTCTTCGTGTCCGTGAAAAGTCCAGCCAATTCCTTCAACAAATTTTTTTGTTTGTGGTTTTGCTATGTCGTGAACAAGTGCAGCAAATCTTAACCATAGATTTTCAGTAACTTGAGAAATATTATCAACAACAATTAAGGTGTGAAGAAAAACATCTTTATGATGATAATCCTGTCTTTGATCAACTCCGGCAAGATTATGGATCTCTGGAAAAATGATTTGTAAAACTTCAGAATCATATAAAAGTTTAAAGCCAATTGATGGTTTAGGTGCTGAAAGAATTTTTAAGAATTCATCTGTAATTCTTTCCTGAGAAACAATTCTCAATCTTTCTTTCATCTCTTTAGCGGCTTTCATAATTGTTTCATCAACCTGAAATTCAAGTTGAGCCGCAAATCTGAAAGCTCTCATAATTCTCAGCGGATCATCATCAAAAGTCTGAAATGGATCGAGTGGAGTTTTAATTAATTTGTTGTGAAGATCGTTATACCCATTAAAAATATCTATCAATTCACCAAAGTTTTTATCATTCAGTGAAATTGCCATTGCATTAATCGTAAAATCCCGTCGTTTGATATCATCTTCAAAAGTTCCATCCTCAACAATTGGTTTTCTTGAATCGCGATTGTATGATTCTTTGCGCGCTCCAACAAATTCAATATCATAATTCTCATATATAAAATGAGCTGTACCAAAATTTCTGAACTTTGTTACCTTTTGTATCCCAATTTTATTGGCGACCTTTTCAGCAAATTTCAAACTGTCACCTATGACGAGAAAATCAAGATCGCTTCGATCTCTTTTAAGAATTAGATCTCTGACTACTCCGCCAACAAGAAAAACTTCGATGCCGCTTTCTTTAGCTGCTTCTGTAATGATGCTGACAATTGGAATATTTTTTATTTCATTCGAAAAGTTCATTATCTGTTTAATGTTTGGTTAAAGAAAGAATCATAATTTTTTACAAACCAATTACATTTTTCAAAATGTTCTTTGATTGAAATATAATAAATCGAATTGAATGATTTTCTCAGTGAAAGTGAAGCCAATTTTCTTGCATTCGTGATATCAAATTTATTCAGTAAATACTTCGAGAGTTTGTAAACGAAATAAGCTTCTTCATCATTAGTTGGATTTAAAGGAGAATAAAATGAATCAAGTATTATATCCGAATGAATATTTAATCGTTCCGCAAGATTAATCATAGGTATTAAAGATGATAAAACCGGTTTTTGTTTATTGAGTTTCACAAGAATTTGAAACTTAGCCGAATCGGTTGATTCCAGATAATTTTTCAGATAACCGTTTTTATTTAATTCAAGTCGAAGTTCTGCTAGAGCTTTTAAATTGATGTGAGGTTTCAATTCAATCAAATCAATATAATTAGTCAAAGCTGAATTAGTATCGCCAACTAATGAATAGAAATCTCCAATAGAAAGTTTCAAATTGTAGAAGTATGGAGTACCTCTGAAATCATTTAAGTATTGGTTAAGCAAATTCAATGCTTTATTGTAATGTTTGCTCTCATAATAAATATTTGCTAATCCGGCAACTGCTAAATAATTGGTCGTTGCTTTAAGAATTTTTTTATAAATTTTTTCTGCTTCAGAATAATTTTCAATACTCAAAAACTTTTCAGCTTTCTTCAATTCAGTTGCAATTTGCCTAGGACATACTTTTTGAAAAATTGAAGCTCTTCCGAAATAATATTCAACTTGTTCTTTTGAGAAACTGATTTTATAATTTCGGAGGAATTTATAGTAATCTTCAGAAAGTTTACTCAGACTTTTTCCAAATGCTTTTTCAGCTTCCTTGGTTTTGTAAAAAATTGTAAAAGCTTCCAGACCATAATTATCAATAAGAAATTTAGAAAATGATCCGGCATAGAGATAAGACAAACCAGAAAATGATTTGAAAAAGTTTAATCCTGAGAATAGTTCTTCAATATTAATTTTATATCCGAAATGAAAAGCTGAAGCGGCAAGTGTATGTAATTCGATATCATCAAAATTATTATCAATCGCTTCTGGAAAACCTTCTATCAAAGCCGGATTGAAAGATGCTGCAAGTTTAAATATTCCACTTCCAATTTCAGCTGAAAAAATATGAAGCATCTCGTGTTTCAAAGATTTGTTCCAAGAATCCCGACTTAAATAAATTTCATAAAGCCATGGTTTTGCAACATCAGCTTGTTCCGAGCCAAAATATTTTTTCTTCTGGTTTTTATCATTAAAAATATATGAGATGATTTTCTTATCTGGATTAAACTTTAGAACTGTTTTTAATTTTTCGAAATAGAAT
>JAIMAZ010000344.1 GCA_023511695.1 Ignavibacterium sp. | reverse complement strand
CTACCTCTTCCGTGAAAAAGTTTATCCGATTGAAAATAAAAATCTTAAAAGAATAATACTTGGTGTAAAAGCATGCGATCTTAAAGTTCTTCATCTACTTGATAAAGCTTTATTACAAAGTGGATTTATAGATCCTGCATACAAACAATGGAGAGACAATACGCTAATTATTGCTTCTGATTGTGATTATTTGCATGAAACCTGCAGTTGTAATTTAGTAAATGGTCATCCGTATGCTGAAAACGGATTTGATCTTAATCTATCAGTCGTTGATGAAAACTTTTTAATTCAGATCGGTTCGGAACGCGGGCAGGAATTTGTTGAACTTATGAAAAAAGAAATCACAGTTGCTGATTCAACTGTTTCTGATTTAGAAATTGTTAGAGCAAATCGCAAAAAAGTATTTAATCAGCTTGTTGAGAAGAATAATCATCTTACACATTTAGAAAATTTTTCTGAATTCAGAAAAGTTGACCATAAAAGCTGGGAAGAAGCATCAAAGGAATGTATCGGCTGCGGTGCGTGCACAAATATTTGCCCAACCTGTTACTGTTTAATCCTTAATGATGAATCAACTGAAAAAGAATTTATTAAGGTAAGATCGTATGATTCATGCCAATGGTACGGCTATGCAAGGGTTGCAGGGGGTGGAACGCCAAGACCTAAAATGATGGATAGATTTCGAAACAGATATCTATGCAAGTTCGATTATATGCACAAGAATTTTGCTGAAATTGGATGTACGGGTTGCGGAAGATGTACCGAAGCGTGTGCTGCAAAAATTGATTTTCGTGAAGTTGTTAAAAATATAAGCTTATTAGCTCAGGAAGTAAACTAAAAATATTTCAGGAAGTTCTATGCAAAATCCGTATGAAGTTATTCCTGCAGATGTTTATGAAATTATTCAGGAATCACCTCTGATAAGAACATTGAGGTTCAAACCAAAGAAACCAATTCCATTTAAAACAGGACAGTTCATAGAAGTTGGTATTCCTGGAATCGGTGAAGGACCTTTTACTCCGTCTTCATCTCATTACATAGCAGATGATATGGATGTAACGATTATGAAAACAGGATTTCTGACAGAATACATCCATAAACTTCATGTAGGTGATGTAATAGGCATCCGAGGTCCTTTCGGATCAAATTATCCTCTTGAAAAATTTAAAGGCAAGGATGTTTTGATTCTTGGCGGCGGCTGCGGACTTGCACCTTTGCGCTCTCTTTTCTTAACAATGCTTCACGATAATAAAGAATATAACAGCATAACTTTTCTTGCAGGTGCAAAAACTCCAAAAGATTGTATCTATAAAGATGAAGTAAGTGAATGGAGAAAATATGATAATGTTAGATTCATAAGGGCTGTTGATGAAGTTCCTCCGGGTGAACAATGGGAAGAGGATGTTTGTCTTGTTACAAAGCTGCTTCAGAAAATTAATATGAAGCCCGACGGCAATCCTGCAATTGTTTGTGGTCCGCCTGTGATGATGAAATTCGGAACATTAGACTTACTCAAATTCGGTTACAAAGAAGAAAATATTTATCTCTCTATGGAAAAGAAAATGTACTGTGGATTTGGTCAATGCCGGCATTGTGTTATCGGAGGTTATTATGCCTGTAAAGATGGACCTGTTTTCACTTATGCACAGATTAAAAACGAGGAGGCAATATGGGATTGAAAAGATTGTTTATTGATATTCCTGTCTTGCTGGAATCGAATGTAAGCGCTGATAAAATTCAATGTGAATATATGTATCATCAAAAAAATTATGGCGCTTTTAGCCTTCTCGAAGTAGCTGAATTTTCTGCTTACTGCAGGCAATGCAAGGAAGTATTCTGTGTTGATGCTTGCCCCAGGGAAGCTCTTGAGCATCAGGAAAACGGAATGATTAAAAGATATAATATGCGATGCGTCGGATGTAAAAGTTGTGTGCTTGCATGTCCCTTCGGAACAATTTTCCCCGAGGTAATTAATTATATAACATCCAAATGCGATTTTTGTCTCAATCAGCTTGAAAGCAATCCTGAATATACTCCTGCCTGCGTTCAGACTGCACCTGCTAATTCCTTTGTGATGAAAGAAGTAGTTGAAGATCATAAACAGAATATTTTCTTTATTGGAAATCATCTGGCAGTAAGAACTCCAAGCTGGCTGAATAAGGAGGGAAGATTATGAACCTCGAATTATTTTTTTACTTGCTTGTGTTCCCGGGAATTTTATTTACAGCAATCCTTGGACTAACTGTTGGCTGGGTTGATAGAAAAGTTTCAGCAAGATTTCAGTATCGTGTCGGTCCGCCATTCTTCCAGAACTTTAACGATTTCTTTAAGCTGCTCGGGAAAGAAACCATCATTGTAAAAGATGGTGTTAAATCAATGTTTATAATCGCACCATTTATCTCTTTTGCGATGCTGGTACTTGTTTCTGCAATCATCGGAACTTCACTTTTCTTTAATATCAGCTTCGGAGGAGATTTAATAGTCATTATGTATCTGCTGATGATATTTTCAGTGATGGTTGTACTTGGCGGATCAGCTTCCGGAAATGTTTATTCGAGTCTCGGTGCAGGAAGAGAAATAAAACTTCTTCTTGCAGATGAACTTGCTTTTATTCTTTTTCTGCTTGTGCCGATAATTAAATCAGACTATCAGATTGACCTTGGAAAAATTTTAGCTGCTCAGTCGAACGGAATGTTTATAAGTTCAGCATCAGGAATAATTGCTTTCATTATCGGATTACTCTGCATACAAGCAAAGATGACTTTACCGCCATTTCATATTCCCGAAGCAGAAACAGAAATTGTTGAAGGACCATTTATGGAATACAGCGGTCCGCCATTAGGATTCTGGAAGCTGAATCATTTTATGATGTATGTAGTATTTCCGTTTCTGCTTGTTCTTTTATTCTGGGGCGGATTCAGC
>JAIMAZ010000343.1 GCA_023511695.1 Ignavibacterium sp. | reverse complement strand
TTTTTTTTATATGTTTAGGAGCGATATGTTATCTATAGAGTTCTTTTGGTGGGTATGTTGTGTTTTTTATACTTGTATGTTACTTGTTTTTGTTTTTAGGATTTCTGGAGGGTTTGTTGTTTGTTGAGGGCTTTGTTTTATTTATGGTTATTTCTGATTCAAATGTTCTTGAAGCTTTGGGCGGAAATACTAATTATATCGGAAAAATTAATGGGAAAGAAATTTCTTATCAGGAATTTCAGACTGCACTTGATCGACAGCTTGAAAATCTCAAAGCACAAACTGGTCAGGATGTAGATGAAAGCCAGATGGAACAGATTCGTGATCAGGTTTGGGAGTCAATTGTTAATCAGACATTGATAGAACAAGCAGTTGAAAAATTTGGAATCACAGTTTCAGATGATGAAATCAAAGAAATTATTCTTGGTGAAAATCCACCTGATTTTCTGAAACAGAATTTCGTTGATTCGCTTGGTAATTTTAATCGTCAGCTTTATGAACAGGCAATATTCGATCCCAGAAATAAAGAAGCTCTTGTTCAGGCAGAAGAATTTGTGAGACAACAGCGACTTACTCAAAAACTGCAAAGCTTGCTTCTTGCAGGTATAGTTGTAACTGAAGATGAAGTTAAACAAAAGTTTATTGATCAAAACATTACGATTGAAGCTGATTATGTTTTATTTGATGTGAATTCAGTTCCAGAGTCAGAAATTCAAATCACAGATGCGGACCTGAAAGCTTATTATGATAAAAATATTAATTTGTACAAACAACCTCCACAGAGAAAATTACAATTCGTTTTATTCCCAAATGTTCCATCAGCAGATGATACAAATCTCGTCAGAAAAAACCTTGAAAATATTTTAAGAAAGATTAAAGAAGAAGGTGCTGATTTTAAAGAGATGGTAGATATTTATTCAGAAATTCCATATTCACGCGATACACTTTCTGTTCAATATTTCACTCCTGAAGCTCTTAAATTACTAAACAATGCTAATCCGGGTGATGTAGTTGGACCTGTCGCTGCTCCGCAAGGATATACACTTTACAAATTTCTTGGAAAAGTAAGCAGTAAAGACGAGTTTGCAAGAGCTTCACACATCCTGACTAATCAATATGGTAGTGATGAAAAGAATCTTGAAGAAGCAAACAAAGTTTATCAAAGATTGCTGGCAGGAGAAGATTTCGCTAAGCTTGCAAAAGAATTATCAGCCGATCCTGGAAGTGGTAAAAACGGCGGTGACCTCGGCTATTTCACAAAAGGTATGATGGTAAAAGAATTTGAAGATGCTGTATTCACTGGGAAAGTTGGTGAAATTCAGAAACCGGTTAAATCCTCTTATGGATATCACATAATTAAAGTAACTGATAGAACCAACAGTAAATTTGTTGTTGAGCGTCTTTCAATTCAGGTTAAACAATCAGCTACGACCAAAGACAGAATTTACAATCAGGCAAATGATTTTTCTTTTCTTGCTAACAAAAATGGTTTTGAGAGCGAATCAAAACTGATGGGATATGAAATACGAGAAACTCCATTATTCAGTGAACAATCTGTTTCTGTTCCGGGAATTGGACCGAATAAATTTTTAGTCAAATATTCTTTTGAAAATAGTGTTAATACAATTAGCCCACCATTTAAAACACCAAGCGGATATGTTGTTGTAAGAATTGCTGAAGCTTATGGAGAACGTTATACTCCTTTTGAAGAAGTAAAGAACTCTATGAAACCTGCTGTGATTCGCGAGAAGAAATTTGAAAAACTTGAAAAAGTTGCCAAAGAAGTTTATTCGAAAGCTGGCGGTGATTTATACAAAATTCCTCAGGTTAGACCAGATTTAACTGTACAGCAAACAGGTCCATTTACAGCACAAGGTACAATTCCTAACTTGGGCAGAGATTATGCTTTTATAAACAAAGCTCAGTCACTTGAAGTTGGAAAAACCACAGAGCCATTTAAAGGTATGCGCGGTTATTATGTCATGAAATTAACAAAGAAAACTCCATTTGATAAAGATGCTTATTCTGCTCAGGCATCCACAATTAAAATGCAATTGCTAAATGAAAAGAAGGCAAGATTTATTAACGAATGGCTTGAACAAATGAAAAAAGAAGCGAAGATTGTTGATAACAGACCCATGTTTTTTGGATATTAATTTTTAGTTATGATTTTTGCCCCCTAATACTAAGGTTAGTATTTGGGGGTTTTTTATTTTAAATGAAAATTTGAAAATTGTATTAATGAAAAATCAATATTTAAAAATTCTTTTCATTGTTGGATTTTTATCATTTTCAGCTTTCCCACAATATCAGAACACACGATTCAATATTTGTGTTAGTTCTGTTTATGTGACATCAGCTGAATTGTTTCTCAATCCAAACTCAAGCGATATCTTTTTAAGAAATCAGTCATTTGAACTTAAAGATATTTTTTCACCTGCTATTGAAATCAGATATAAATTAAGTGATGCAGTCGTAATTGGTTTAAGTTCTGAGTTTGACAAAAAAAGTCAAAAAGGAAATTTTCTTACTGTATTAGCAGGCAGTCAGATTATTCAGCTTGAAAGTGAAGATGGATTTATTTTTGTTCCTGTTGAACTTTCCGTTTATCATATTTTGCCATTTTCAACCGAATCATTCAAGTTTAATATGGGTGGTGGATTAGGATTTTATTATGCTACTCATACAAGAAAATTTGGAGATACAGAAATTTCAAATGTTGAAACTAAACCGGTAGTCGGAATTCAGGTTGGAGCCGGAATGGAATATCTTCTCACCGAAAATATTGGTGTCAGATTGCAAATGAAATTTCGTGCACCTGAAATAAAAGTAAAAAGTAAATACAATAACACAACCGTCAATTACAAAGGTAACACAATCACAATTCTGCAGGATACATTCGATTCAAAAATTAGTGTGAACGGTGCTGTATTTATGTTGGGTGTAAG
>JAIMAZ010000035.1 GCA_023511695.1 Ignavibacterium sp. | reverse complement strand
TGCTTCAACAGTAATTAAGAACAACTTAAAACAGATTGGTATTGATGTAAAAGTTGAGAAACTGGAGTTTGGAGTTCTGATGGATGGCTTATTAAACAGAAAACTTGATTCGTGGATTCTTGCCTGGTTTATTCCTTTGCCGCTTGATCTAAAATCTTATTGGTATTCGGATTTAAGACAAACTCAAATGAACTTTGCTGGTTATCAGAGTGAAGAAGCTGATAAAGTTATGCTTGAACTTGAAAAGAAACATTCAAAGGAAGAATATGTTGAGCTGATGAAAAAATTTCAGCAAATTATTTCTGATGATCAACCGGTTACTTTTCTTTATTGGTTTGATAATATTGTCTGTTACAATAAGCGAATAAAAAATATCACAATCAATCCTTTTGGTCCCGTTCAAAGAATCTGGGAATGGAGATTGTAAATTCTATGATCAATGAAAAGTTAAAACTTATTCTAAAGAGATTATTATCATCTGTTCTTGTATTGTTTCTTATCGTAACGATGGTTTTTATTTTAATAAGAATTTCCCCAGGTGATCCGACTCAAAAATATATTTCTCCTAAACTAAGTCCGGAGCTTGCAGAGCAGGTTCGCAAGTCTTTCAATCTTGATCAATCAATTCAGGTTCAGTACATAAATTTTTTGAAAAACATTGCGAGCGGCGATTTCGGAATTTCATATGAATATCGAATGCCGGTATTAAAAGTTATTTCTGAATTTTTACCTGTTACTTTGATGCTTGCATTTTTAAGCATCACACTTCAGTTATTTCTTGGATACTTCTCCGCACTTTTAGCAATCAAAAGAAAAAATCAATTCGCTGATAAGCTGCTCAGAAAGTCGTCAATTGTTTTATATGTTATGCCGGGATTTGTGCTTGGTTTAATATTGATTTTTATTTTTTCAGTGCAGTTGGATTTGTTACCTTCCAACGGATTTAAATCTTACTACTTTGATGAATTAACTTTCTTCGGAAAGATTAAAGATATTGTTTCTCATCTCTTGTTGCCTTTGCTGACATTGTCACTTCCTGGTGCTGCGTTGTTCTTTAATTATTTCAGAGATGGAATTGAAGAAGCAATGCAGAAAGATTTTGTTCTTTATCTTAAAGCCAATGGTGTTAGTGATAAAATTATTTTCAGAAAACATATCTTACCAAATTCACTAAAACCCGTTTTATCTGTTGCTGGAATCGAGCTTGGATTTTTACTCAGCGGTACTTTGGTAACAGAAGTTATTTTCAGTTTACCTGGAATGGGAAGACTAATGGTTGCTTCAATTTTTAACAGAGATTTTCCACTTGTAATTGCTTGTGCGTTTATCTCGGCAATGTTTATCATTCTTTCAAACTTTATTTTCGATTTGATAAAAGTAAAAATTGACAAACGAATCTGGAAAGAAATTTTAAGCTGACTATGTTTAAGAAACTTAAAATATGGCATCTCGTTTTAGCACTTTGGATTTTTTTAGTGTTACTAAGATATGAATTGCTATTTCAGAGTCTTCAACTTTTTTGGCTTAGCGCTCAATTAATTTTTACTGATTACGACTTTATATCTTCACATTTTAATTTTCAATTATTTGATTCAATTTTATCTTTGCTAATAATGATAGCAATTCCAATTGCATTACTGCTTCCAAAGTCAAGAAAAAAACTTTTTGATTATCGGTTGAATGTCAGCAATGGATTCATTGTATTTTTATTATTCTGTTTTTCAGTCCCGACACTTTTTACCCGTCAGCATCCGGATTTTCAGCAAAACATAGGTGAGATAAAATTGCTTCCACCGTTAAGCACTAAATATCAGATTGAATTAGTCTCAAATTATAAATCATCTGACATTTCTTTCAGGGAGAATTTTCTTGCTGCAAAAGAAAAAGTAATTTTAAAAGAATTTGATGAGAATAAATTTTTTGTAAGGGAATACTCCCGGAAGGATAATAAATTAACCTTCACTCAGGGGTTAAACAAATTTTCTCTTCCAGCGGATTCAGTTAAATCAATTCGTTCAGAAATTAATTTTTTAGGCACTGATGAATTTGGCAGAGATATTTTTTCAAGATTAATTTTCGGTGCACGGATTTCAGTATTTATAGGATTTATGTCAGTTATAATTTCTTTAATACTTGGATTAACACTTGGATTTATTGCCGCAACAGGTAATTCAATACTAAGTGCAATTTTAAATCGTTTGACTGATTTATTTCTTTCATTCCCTTCGATATTTCTTGTTATACTAATCTTAGCTTTGTTTGGGAACAATTTAATCTCAGTCATAATTGTTCTTGGTTTTTCCGGCTGGATGGGTTTATACAAAATTGTTTCAGCAGAAGTCGCGTCGATTAAAAGAAAAGATTTTTTTATTGCATCTCAGAAAATTGGACTAAGCAGCACGGAACTTCTGTTGAAAGAAGTACTTCCTGTAATAATGGTTCCTGTTACTGTTAATCTGGTTTTCCAATTCAGCAATGTAATCCTTGCAGAATCAGCTTTAAGTTTTTTAGGATTGGGAGCAGGAAATCAATATCCATCGTGGGGCTCAATGATTGAAAAAGGACAGGAATATATTAACTCGGCATGGTGGATGATTTTTATTCCTGGTCTGGTGCTTGTTTTAACTTTGCTTTCAATTCATAATATTGCGAAAGAATTAAATAAATTCTTTAATCCGAAAATCAGTTAGTGATAAATAATCGTTACATAATAAAGAAGAAACTCGGTGAGGGAAGAAGCAAAGTCTTCTCAGCCATCGACACTGAATTTCCCGATAAGGAAATTGCTATTAAAGTTCTGCCTGTTAGTGCTAAGCCTGACGAGAAAGATTCATTCCGCGAAGAGTTTTTCAGAATTAAAAAATTCGATCACCCAAACATCATAAAGACATTTGAATTTGGAACAGTTGTAACCAAAGATGCCGAAGATCTTGAAATAGAGTATAACTCAGACTTTATAACGCTTGAATATTTCCCTTCCAAAGAATTACTTGCCTACACTGAACTTATTGATGAAAGAAAACTTAAAGAAATTTTAACTCAGCTTTGTGCTGCTCTTTACTACTTGCATCAATCAAATTACATCTACTATGATTTGAAGCCCGAAAATATTCTGGTAAGCAACTATTCGAACAAACCTCAAATTAAATTAATCGATTTTGGACTAGCAGAATATCAACTAAGAGAACTTAATATTGATGTTAAAGGAACTGCTCACTACATCGCACCTGAATTATTAAAAAAAGAACCACACGATCATACGGTTGATTTATATTCTTTAGGTATTCTTCTTTACAGAATTGTCTATGGCAGATTTCCTTTCTCAGCTGATAATGAAGTTGATATTTATAAAGCTCATATTGAAAAAGAATTTGTATTTCCGCCCTCAAGATATTCGAAGGAACTGATTGCGGTTATTAAAAAACTTTTGCAAAAAGAATCATCGCTTCGTTACCATAATACACTTGAGTTGCTTTCGGATCTTGGTGTTGAGATTAATCTTGAGATAACGAAAGATTTTCTGCCGGCAAAATTTTTTACCAATCGTAAAGACGCAGTTAATATAATCCGTTCATATTTAGCTGATACAAAGAGCAATGAAATTTACAGCGCAAAAGGCGCGGAAGGTTCCGGAAAAACAGCATTGTTTTATGAGATATATGAGAATTTTGAAAATGCAATACTCATCGAAAATTTCAGTTCGAAAACGGGTATTGATGCTGTGAAATATATCTTCAAAAAGATTTTTTACTCAAAAGTACTTTATGAAAATTATTCAAGGGAATTATCTCAGTAATTGCCTAAACTATTTGATTCTGATCGCGACGAGTTCGTGCAGAAAATAAAAGTATTTTCGGACTCAGCATTAAAAAATTCCAATCCGGTTATTTTGATTGATGATTTTAATCTTTATGATGAATTTGTTAGAGATGTATTCAAAGAAGTATTACCGGTTTTCCAGATAAATAATGCAAAGATTATAATCTCAGAAAACACAAATTATCAGACGGATACAAATCTGTTTGTTAACATCAGAGATTTCCAGATATCTCATTTTACTGATAGTCAACTTATTGATTTTATAGAAATCAGTTACTGGCAGCATTTCCCTAAAAGAGAGTTGAAAAAAATAATTGGGCTTTACTCTGATTTACTTCCTGGCAATGTAAAACAGTTTATAAAAGATTTAATCGTACTTGGTGTATTAAAGTATTCGGCAAGTGAAGTTTCTCTGCATGTTTCCGAAGAGCTTGAAATTGCGCTTAGAAGTTCGAATGAAGAAATCTATCGAATCAGATTAAGTAATCTTAGTGCAGAAGAATTAAAACTTGCTCAATTAATCTCAGCTTTTGAGATTGGAGTTGAGCAAACTGTCCTTGCCGGAATTCTTGGAATAAGTTCTGAGAAAATAAAGGAGCTTATATCAGGACTCGAAAAAAAGAATATAATTGATTCACTGAATTTGAGTAACTCACCAAGAATTAATTCTGTAAGCTTTAAGAATTATATTTACTCGACCATAAGCTCCAAAACAAAATATCATCTTGTAATTGCAAACACAATTAGAAAGCTGTTCCCGAATTTTAATATTATTGAATTAGCGCGACATTATGAACTTGCCGGTGAATTTGAAAAAAGTGCTGAAGTAATTAAGAAAGAAATCGAATTAGCTCATAAAATATCTGCCTTTGCTTATAAAAAGTCATTACTGGAAAAAGTTTTTTCATTTAAAATAAATGAAAACACAAAGCAGGAATTTCTGATTGATCTTATAAAAACAAATTACAGTTTGAGTGATTATAAATCTGTATTAGAGATATTTGATAAACTTCAACTAAACGAATTTGATGAAAATTCATTAAATGAAATTTTATTTATAAAAGCAGTCGCTTATAAAAACCTTCAATTAACTGAAGAGGCAAATAAAATATTTACCAATTTGCTTTCAAAGACGGACCTTAGATTTAGGAACAAAGTCTTATTTGAATTTGCAGATATGGAGTTTGATTTAGGTAAATATGAGAAGTCTCAGGAAATTTGTTTGGAAATTAAAAATTCATTTGACGATTTAAATTCTGAAGACAAGGGTCGGCTACTTAACTTGTTAGGACTTATTGAATATAATTTAAAAAAAGATTTTGAAAATGCCACTTCACTAATTAATGAAGCAATTAAGGAATTCGAGCAGGCGAAGTCTTTTGGTAAGATTGCAGGGATTTATGTTAATCTAGGTATAATTTATTTTGAAAAAGGTATTAATTATAAAACTATGGAATTACTCAATCAAGCAATTACTCTAAATGAAAATTTGGGAAATTTTGAACAAACTGGACTAATTCAAATGAATTTAGGTGTGGTTCAAATGGAATTACGAAATTTTGAGTTAGCAGAAGAGTATCTGATATCAGCAAAAAAAATATTTAAAATATTTGGCTTCAAATATTATTATTCATTAATTATGTCGAATCTTGGAGAATTATATTTGGCGACTTGTGATTATGAAAATGCCCATAGTTGTTTAATCGAAGCCCGAAGTGAATTTAATGAGATTGGCAACACAGAAGAAGAGCTTATGGCCTTATTCATTTTAGGAAAATTCTGGTTCATCATCGGAGATAAAGAGGAATTATCTAAAATTATTAATCAGTATGAGTATTATTCTTATGCTAAAGATTCATTCAGTGAGTTAAGCGAAAAGAACTATTCTTACCTGAAACTTATGCTGAAAATAATAGATAACAATAATTTAAAGGTTGAGGAAATTTTGGAATTGATTGAGAAAACTTCTGATTCTGAAGTCACACAATTTGGTGAAATTATTTTCCAATCGCTGGAAAAAATGATATCAAACGGTCAAGTAAGTGATGTTTTACTTTTATTAAAATCATCTTATATAAAAGATACTTCCGATAGAATTACTTATTTTAATGCTTACAGAGATTACTTATTAGGAAAATTGGTTAATCAGGAACGAATAGAAGGTTATAAGTCTTCAATTGAGTATTTTGAATCAGCATTTAACCAGCTGGAAAATGAAAGTATTTCAGAACTTACTTGGAAAGTTTTGGTTGCAATAACCGAGTTATATTTTGAAAGAGGCAATTATCACAAAGCAAAAAGACCAAGACTTTATGCAATGGAACTGATTAATATGATTTTAGAATCAATTAACAATCCCAGGATTAGAAATAAATTTCTTGAAAAGAAAGAAAGAAAAGAAGCATTGGAATTATTAAAACAGTTAAGTAATAAAGTACAGGCAAATGAATTCCAACAAAGTTAAAATCAAAATATTTTCTGACAGCGATGATCTGGTAATACTGAATTCTGCTCTTGCGCAAATAGAGTTAGACAGCATTCCAATATCATTTACAAGCTCTAAATACTTTGTTCCTGAGGAAAATGCTATCATCATACTTCAACCGGAATCACTCGATTCAAAAATATTATTTGAAATCGGTCCGCAGGTAAAAGAACATCCGAATAAATTTCTTGCTGTGGTCAATAATAACAATGCTTTATTAGTTAGCACAATAGTCAAATTTGGGATCAATGATGTATTCGTTTTTCCTTATGAGATAATGAAGTTTGTTAATCGTTTAAAAGATTTGATTCTGAATAAGAAATATTTAACTAATAAGGATAGCGATCCATCTCTTTCTCAAAGTCAATATGATTTTCAATTCATCATCGGAAATTCGCCGGCATTTAACAAAGTAGTAACATTAGCAAAAAGAGTTTCAGAAAATAGTCAGTCAAATATTTTATTATTAGGTGAAACCGGAACAGGAAAGGGAATATTTGCACGAGCCATCCATCATAACAGCAAGTATAAATACGATCCTTTTGTTGATATTGTTTGTACAGCAATTCCGGAGAACCTACTTGAGTCAGAACTTTTCGGTTATGAAGCAGGTGCATTTACAGGTGCCAGGATTAGAAAATATGGTCTCTTCGAACTTGCCGGAAACGGCACCCTTTTCTTAGATGAAATTGGAGATATCAGTCTTAATCTTCAGGCGAAATTATTAAGAGCTATAGAGAAGAAAGTGATTAAAAGAATTGGTGGTGTCGTTGATATTCCAATAAATGCAAGAATAATATCGGCTACAAATAAAAATTTACCAAAACTTGTTGATGAAGGTTTATTCAGAAGAGATTTATATCATCGCTTGAATGTTGTAACAATTGAATTGCCTCCATTGAGAGAAAGAAGAGAAGATATAATTCCATTAGCAGATTATTTTATTTTAGAGTTTAACAGAGAATTTGATAAGTCTGTTAAAAAAATACCGCCGCACTTAAAACATTTTCTTCTTGGATATACATGGCCTGGCAATGTTAGGGAATTAAGAAATGCTATCCAACGAGCAGTTCTGTTAACTGATAGTGATGAACTAAAGATGAGTGACTTTTCTAATATCATAAAATCTGCACCAATAGAATCTGAAATATTAAAAGCCACAGAAGAAATACCGCCTCAGGTGATTCGTCTGGATTTAAACTATGCAACAACGGATTTAAAGAGACTTTCGAAATTTTATGCTGTAAAAGTTCTTGAGAAATTGAACGGCAATAAATCGCAGGCTGCAAGATTCCTTGGGGTATCAAGGCCTAAGCTTGATGCATTGCTCTCAAAGAAAAAGTAAAAATTTGGCGAAAAATCAAAGAAAATAGTTGTAAAAAATTTTTACAATCTGGCATTTAATTACCTTCAAATTCGGTAATATTTTACTACCATCCTTAGAATTCTGCTTATAAATTCAATTTTCAAATTCCATTTGATGGCACTCACATTGTCATATTTAATCAGGAAAAAAAGGGATTTATGCACCCTTTTTTAACGTGTGTCAAAAGAAAATAATAAACAAACATTCATCCATTCACATCATATGGTGGGAGCTATGCTACGATTAACTGCAGTTGCAGTAATTGTTTTATTTGCTGTTACAACCTTTGCTCAGGTTGAACAAGCTGTTCGTTACAGAGTTGATCAAAATGCGCAGATCACTCAGCAGCAGAATTCAACGAACAGCATGGTTGAAAAAGCCGATAAAATGGTTCTGCAGAACAAATCCAATTCTCAGCTTGAGGAACTCGGCGGAAGATGGGGTTGGACAAAATCCAATTCTCAGCTTGAGGAACTCGGCGGAAGATGGGGCTGGACAAAATCCAATTCCCAGCTTGAGGAACTCGGCGGAAGATGGGGTTGGACAAAATAAACTTTCAGCTTTCTCGAGAGAGCCTTCATTATATTTAATGAAGGCTTTTTTTTTATATTAGCAAAAAAATATTTTTCAATTAATTCAACAATACTGATGAGTTTATTTCGAATTGTTACCTTTCTTTTAGTATTTCTAACTTCACTGAATTTTTCTCAACAATCAGGAAGAATAACTATCATTACTGATACAAAAATTTATCCTGTTGATATATTAAATAAATCAGGTACTATCTATGCAAATGCGGGTCAATTCTTTAAAGGTTTAGAGTTTAACATCGCTATCAGCAAAAAAGGAATTATCGCTGAGTATGACAGTGTGTTGATTGAGGTAAATAGTGCAATAACTTTTGTTAGAATTACTGAAATGAGGGAAAATCAGATTACAACCTCACAACTTGTTTCGCTTCCTTTTGTGAAGGATGAAAATTTACTCATACCCTTGAGAGAGTTCGTAGAAATTATAAATCTTTATACTAAAAAGAATGTTCAGTTTGTAAGTCCCACCAGAATCAGAGTTACCGAGAAAACGGAGGTTATAACAAAAAAAGAAACGTATTTACCCAATAAGTTAGTCTCATTAAAGGTAATTGATGATGGAGAGAAAACAGAAATCAAAATACAAACAGCAAGGAGAATTGAAAACCTATTTAATTTTTATAAAGGTAAAGACTTATTTGTTATTTTCTGGAATGTAAAAACTGAAAGAGATTCAAATCTTAATCTGGATAATTCTGACATTGTAAAAAGCATATCGCTGCAAAATGATAAGGAGTACTTACAAATTCAAATTAAATTAGATAAAGATGAAACTGTAACAGAAATGATGAAAGGTGAAACTGATAATGAAATTATTGTGAGAATTTCTGAGAGAGATTTTGGTGATTGGTATGTAATGGAAAGCGAGCACTTTAAACTTATTTACAGAGATTCGCATTCTCATCTTGCTAACTATCTGCTTAAATCGGCTGAAAGGTCTTATAAAATTCTTTCAAAATTTTTTCACTTCACTCCAACAGAAAAAATTATAATTAATACTTATGATGTAAGCGACTATGGTTTTGCTGCTACTACTACAGTGCCGCAAAATTATATACGCTTAGAAATAGAACCACTCGAGCCGGGTTATGAGGTAGTACCATATAATGAAAGATATCAATGGTTGATAAGTCACGAATTAGCTCATGTTTTTGTGAATGATATGGATTCAAATGTTGAAGATTTTTTCCGTTCGATTTTTGGTAAAGTTAATCCTGATAAAAGTCAGCCGCTGACAACCCTTTATTCTTTGTTCACAGTTCATAATCGTTACACTCCCAGATGGCATCAGGAAGCAATAGCAGTTTTTATCGAAACCTGGTTAAGTGGAGGTTTCGGCAGAATTCTTGGCAATTTTGATGAAATGTATTTCCGCACACGAGTAGCTGATGGTATAGAATTCCCAACAGAAGATGAAATTGAAGAAATAGAATCACACGAGTCTGTTTTACTTGAACATCTTTTTTATATGTTCGGAGGCAGATTTGTTTCTCATCTCGCAAGTGAATACGGAAGCGATAAAGTAATTCAATGGTTTGATACCAAAAAAGAAGAGTTTTATCCTTCATATAAAGCAAAGTTTAAAGTAGTATTTGGAAAAAGCTTTGATGAAGCATGGGATGATTTCATTTCCAAAGAAATTGAATTTCAGAAACAGAATATCTCTATACTCAAATCTGCGCCTCTTTCCGAAATTAAACCTTTATCGAAAAAAACATTTGGCTGGGTTGGCCAACCTTATTATGATAAAAAAACTAATTCTGTTCTTTTTGCTTATCATCAATCCGGACATCTTGCATCAGTTGGAAGATTTTCTCTGAATGACAAGAAAATGATTGACATTATTTCATTGCCTTCACCAAGTATTCTCCAGATTGCTTCAACTGCATTTGATCAGGAATATTATAATTTCTTTTATACAACTAATAATAATCAATTATATCGTGATGTTCATCTTGTAGACCTTAGCAGAAACAAGCACAGAGAACTTTTTAAAGATATAAGAACAGGCCATCTTACATTATCACCCAAAACTCACGAGTTATATGGAGTTCAGCATTCAAGTGGAAAAGCAATTCTGGTGAAAAGTAAATACCCTTATCAGATACTTGAAACAATTACTGTATTTCCGCTTGGTGATGAAGTTCAGCAGCTTGCTATGAATCCTGATGAAACTTTGCTTGCAGCTGTTCTTCATAAAGTATCCGGGGAACAATCAATCATTCTGATTGATATAAAAAAATTAAACAGAGGTGAAGGATTTGAATACCTTAAAATATCTTCTGATGGAACGCCTGAAAATATTTCCTGGTCAAAAGATGGTAAGACAATTTATTGGAATGCTTACACAAATGGTGTTTCAAATATTTATAAGTTTAATCTTGATGAAGGTAAAGTAATTCCGGTTTCACATACAATTAAAGGCCTGTTCAGACCAATAGAGTTAAGTAGAGATTCTCTTTTCGCCTTTGAATATAATATTGATGGTTTTATACCTGTAATTATTCCAAATCAAAAAGTTGAACGACTTCCGGCAATAAATTATCTTGGACAAAATATTCTCACCAAATCACCTCAGGTTGCAGACTGGATGATAAATCTAAATGACGATGAAATTGAGCAATACAAATTGACTAATGAAAAAACTTATTACGGCTTATCAAATTTAAATATTCAGACTTTTATCCCTGTTATTACAGGTTTTCAGGATAGAAAGGTTCTTGGAATTTTTGCTCATATCACTGATCCTCTTTTAGTTCAGGAGTTTGTAATTGAAACCGGTGTTTCTCCTTTCAAAGAAAAAAATCAAAAGTTAAGATATCATTTAAGAACAAAATATAGTTTGAAACAAAAACTTACTTTAGCATTTGATTATAATGCACCGGATTTTTATGATCTTTTTAACGAGAGAAAGAAAGCATTGTTAGGAAATCGTTATTCAATAGGCTACTCAGATTATTTTGTTTATGATAATCCTCTAAAAGTAAAGTACAATACAGATTTATCAGTTTACTCAGGGGTTAAATTTATTAACGATAATCTTCTTGAAATTAAAATCCCTGATTTTGCAGTACTGAAAACCGAACTTGATATAAGAGATTTAAGAAAAACAATCGGAAGTGTGGATTGGGAACACGGAAATCAATTCAGATTTAATATAATTGGTTATGGTTCAACACCAGAAGACCCTAAGTATGCGGTTGGAACTTATGCAGAGTGGGACAATTACAACTTGTGGTTTTTCAATCATAATGCTTTGCATTTGAAACTTTCCGCTGGTTATCATTATACAAATCCTGATTTGCTTCAAGGTTATTTTTATTTTGGCGGCTTCGGTAACAGAGAAATTGAAAACGAACCCGTAAAACAATTTGAAAAAGTCTTTCGTTTTCCTGGTGTTCCAATTTATAGTATTGCTACTGACAAATTTCTTAAGTTGATGATTGCAAACAATTTGCCTCCAATCAGATTTCCTAATATTGAATTTCTTTCCCAGTCGTTGAAGAATATCAACATAAGTATTTACACTCAGGGACTTCTTGTAAATAACGAAATTAGTGAAAAATGGATTGATGTTGGTGCTCAAATAAACATTATGTTTAATCACTGGGCAAATCTCGAATCGACATTTTCTGCCGGAATTGCTAAAGCCTGGTGGCAGAATGGGAATAATTGGGAGTGGTTTCTTTCCTACAAATTACTTAAAGATTAGCAATTTTTTAAGTATTTTTTACTTGAAAGATTTAACAATTCTAATATTTGCCATCATTTTGGCGGTATTATTTTTGTCTAAGATTTATGTTTATTCCAAGCGTTAAATGAAATGAAATTTTCAGAATTCAAAAAAAATATTGATGCCGGCTTAAAGACTTCGCTGATTGAGGATGAATCTGTTGAGCGAACTAAAAACCTGGAAATAATTTTAAATATTATTAACAGCATAAATCGTTCATTAGTTCTAGAAGATGTTTTAGAACTTGTCTTAAAGAATGCAATTCGATTAACAAATTCCGAACGTGGTTTTATAGTTCTTAAATCTCCAACAGGAAAACTTGAGTTCAAACTTGGACTTGATGCAAACAATAAAGAACTACCGGAGGAACTTTTTCAGATTAGTTCATCAGTAGTTGAAGATGTTTTTTATAACGGACAATCAAGATTTATTGAGGGAGCTCAAAGTGATGCAGTATTTGTTCCATCAAAAAGTATAGTCCGGCTTGACCTTCAGACAATTCTTTGCTCACCATTAATTACAGATGGTCAAAAAATAGGCGTGATTTATGTTGATAGTAAGCGCCTGCACAAGATTAAAGAAAAAGATATTACAAATACCTTCGAGATACTTGCTGGTCAGGCAGCATCAGCAATCAGAAATGCACAGCTTTTTAATGCACAGATTGCTGCAAACAAAGCATTGCAGGAAGCTAATGAGCAGTTGATAAAAGCTGAACGCAAAGCACTCAAATCAAGTATTGATTCAGAAATTGGTCAGTCTCTTCAGGCGCTTGTTCATCTGGCTTTGCTCGAAGGTGAAAGTCTTTACAGAATGATTGATGATGTTCAGAAGCAGTTCGAAAAACATCCGGAATTTAAAGACTCAATTATTTTTGACAGACTGAAACTAAAAGCAAAAATTTCAACTGATAGTATAAGAAGCATTCAGAAATATGCTCAGGTGTTGCTCGAAACCTCTCTGATGAATCTTGTAAAAGATAGCAGTGATCTGAATAAGACAGTTCAAACTGTAATCAAATATCTCGCACCGATGAAAAAGTTTCAGCTTGCTACTTTCAAAACTGAACTTACCAATCTACCAGATTGCAGTTTTGATGCTGGACAAATTCAGCATGTACTTGTTCATCTTATAACAAACTCTGTTAATGCAAAAAAAGATGCTATTATAACTATTAAATCATTTTCTTTCGAAGGATTTAATCATCTGATTATTCAGGATGATGGTCCTGGCATTCCAAAAGAAATTAAGGAAGATATTATGAGCAATTATACTCCGCGAAATAACAGTTATGGTTTATTTTTGTGTAAGAGTATAATTGAGAAACATAATGGCGAATTAAAATTTTTAGATGTTGAGAACGGCACAGCAGTTCAGATTTCATTACCATTGTAATTCATAATGGACGAATTAAGAAAATATTTAGAAATATTATACGGCAAATTAAGATTTCCCGTTGAAGTAATTGACAACGAAGGTAAAATCATTTATGTAAATGAAGCTTTTACGCTGATGTGGGGATTCACATTAGATGAGCTTGTTGAATATTCAGTGTTTAATGATTTAATCCTTCGTGAAGAAAACAAGGTCAATTTAATTAGTGAAGCACTCGATAATCTTTCACAAAAAACCATTGAACACTTTGAAGATTCACTTCTTCGATCGCATCATAAAGTTGTACCTTTAATCAGAACAAGTGCAATTGGCTTTAAGCTAAATAGTGAAAATTATGTTGCTCTTATTCACGAAGACATTACAGAGCAGGTTTTAACTGAAGAAGAAATTAAAAGAGCAAGAGATGCAAGTAAAGAGGCCGAAAGACTGAAAAATAATTTTCTTAATGTTCTTTCACACGAACTTAGAACACCGCTAAACATTATTCTTGGTTATTCATCTCTAATAAAAGAAAATCTTTCAGAGAAAATCAACACTGAGGATAAAATTTATCTCGATAATCTTCACAGCGGAAGTGAAAGATTATTCAATACAATAAATCAAATGCTCGAATTCGCTCATATTGAAGCAGGGAATTATTCAATAAGTATTGAGACGGCAGATTTAGTCGGAATAATTCAAAGCAGTCTTGCTCAGTATGAACATGCTGCCAAAGCAAAAGGTCTTGAAATCAGAACAAACTTTGTTCACAAGAAAATTTTTGTTGATACTGATGTTCAATGCACAATGAATGCCTTTAATAATTTGCTAAGTAATGCTGTTAAATTTACCAATCAGGGTTTTATTGAAGTTGAAGTTGATGTAATGGAAGATAAAAACCTTGCACTCTGCAGAGTTCGTGATTCGGGAATTGGTATTTCTACAAAATATCTAGATCATCTGTTCCAGCCATTCAGTCAGGAAGATCTTAATATCGGCAGAAGTTATGAAGGCAACGGACTTGGTCTTGCACTCGCAAAAAGATATCTGGAAAAAGTTGGCGGTTCTTTGCTTGTAGATAGCATCAAAGGAGTTGGTTCAACTTTTACTTTTACACTGCCGCTTACTTCATCAAGCAGAATTAAATTTGATGATAAAGATGAAGCAGAAATTCTTGCATCGAACAGAATACTTATGCTTGATAATATTGGTGAAACTTATGAATTGATAAGAGCTTTTCTGAAAAAGGATTATCAGGTAGTTAATTATACTTTGCGTGACTTTAAAATTGAACTTACAAGAGATAATTCTTTCAGTCATATTGTTTTTGATGTTGAAAAAAGTTTTTGGCAGCAGGCAATTCTGATTTGTAAAGACATTAAGAAAAATGATCCTTACAAACGACCAATCATAATTATTTCAAGCGAATTTATTGAAGAAAAGATCAGAGAATTTTACAACGCAGGAGCGAATAAATTCCTTATCAAACCTTTCGGAAAATCAGAACTTGTTAAAGTTCTCGACGAAGCAAAAGAATACTCACTTTAACTGATATAATTTCCACCACGGAGTTTGTGGAGATTCGTGATGTTCGTGATGATATCCAAAAAAGTAACAAGTCAGCATTGCAATAAGATGATTCTTTTTTAATGTTCTTGCATTGTGCGGAAGCATTTCATCTGTATGTGGTTTTCTGTGCGGCAGGTAAGTGCCAAAGTAAAAAAGCTGAAATGTTCCTAAGAATGCTGGAACAACCCAAAACATCCAGATTGAAATTTCTTCAAACCAAATCTTGAGCAAATTAAAAGCAACAGCCATTACAATTATTTGTGTTATGGTTGTATATCGGTAAAGAAAACTCAACCACCAAACGAAAAAGTTTTGTGAACTTGTATTAAAGTCAGGATCCTTCTCTTCTCCAGGATGTTTATGATGCAGGAAATGATTTTTTATCAATCTGTCATAAGACATTCCTGCGAATAAAAATGCAGCAATCCTTCCAATCCAGTCATTCAACTTTCTGTTTTTTGAAACAGTGCGATGCATTGCATCGTGTCCCGTGATAAATAATCCGGTATAAAGATACGCTTGAATTAAAATATGCAAATAAAAAACCGGTGAAGTAAAATCAACCTTTACCACTGTCTCTTATACACAAATGACGCTGCCCACGAAATGCAGAGTGTAGATCACGGAGCACGCCCAA
>JAIMAZ010000342.1 GCA_023511695.1 Ignavibacterium sp. | reverse complement strand
GGTAAATAAACTTTTTGCTGGCTTTTTTAATAGCTATTTTTAGTCAGTAAAAAATAAAAATTATTCACGGGGAAAATAAAGGTTCTTTATGGAAAAATTACTTTTACTTGGAGCAGAAGCCATCGCTCAGGGCGCAATTGACGGTGGTATGTCTGGTATTTATGCTTATCCCGGAACTCCTTCCACAGAAATTACTGAATATGTTCAGAACAATAAAATTGCAGTAGAAAGAAACATTCATCGCAACTGGTCTGCAAATGAAAAAACTGCAGTTGAAGCTGCACTTGGAATGAGTTATGCCGGCAAAAGAGCAATGGCTTGTATGAAACATGTCGGATTAAATGTTGCTGCAGATCCTTTCATCAATGCGGCAATTACAGGTGTTAATGGCGGACTTGTAATTACAGTTGCAGATGATCCTTCAATGCATTCATCACAGAATGAACAGGACTCAAGATTCTATGGCAAATTTGCAATGATTCCAATGCTCGAACCATCAAATCAGCAGGAAGCTTATGATATGGCTTATGAAGCGTTTGAAATATCAGAGCAATTTAAAATTCCTGTTCTTATAAGAATAACAACACGTTTATCTCACTCAAGATCCGGAGTTGAGAGAAAAGAACTAAAACCGGAAAATCCTTTAACTTATCCTGATGATCCGATTCAGTTTGTTCTGCTTCCCTCAATTGCTAGAAAAAGATACAAGGGATTACTAAGCATTCAGGCATCAATTGAAGAGGCTGCAGAAAAATCAAGATACAACAGGTACTTTGAAGGTAAAGATAAATCACTTGGAATAATTGCCTGTGGAATTGCTTACAACTATTTGCTGGAAAATTATCCCGAAAGAGATTGTCCTTATCCGGTATTAAAAATCGGACAGTATCCGATGCCTTATTCATTACTTGATAGAATTGTAAACGAGTGTGAAAAAATTCTTGTGTTAGAAGATGGTTATCCTTTCGTTGAAGAACAGATAAAGGGTTATTTCGATAAGAGCGGAAAAATAACCGGAAGATTAAGTGGAACAATTTCCAGAGATGGTGAACTTAATCCTGATATAGTTGCCAAAGCTCTTGGAAAGGAAGTAAGAAAATATTTTGATGTTCCTGAGATCATAAAAAATCGTCCACCTGAATTATGTTCCGGTTGCGCTCATCGGGATATTTACACTGCATTGAATGAAACAATGAAAGAATTCGGAAAGCAAAAAGTTTTTTCTGATATCGGATGTTATACGCTTGGTGCTTTACCGCCGTGGAATGCAATTAATTCCTGCGTTGATATGGGAGCTTCAATCACAATGGCAAAAGGCGCCGCTGATGCAGGTGTTCGTCCGGCTGTAGCCGTAATTGGCGACTCAACTTTTACTCACAGCGGAATGACTGCACTTTTGGATTGTGTTTATGAAAATACTCCCGTTACAATTATTATCGCTGATAATGCAACAACAGCAATGACAGGCGGACAAACTTCTCCGGCAACAGGAAGACTGGAAGAAATCTGTATCGGACTTGGAGTGAAACCCGAGCATGTTCGTGTGCTTACTCCTTTGCCAAAATTTCATGAAGAAATGGTTAAGGTAATCCGCGAAGAACTTTTATATGACGGAGTTTCAGTAATAATTCCGAGAAGAGAATGTATTCAGACGGCCACAAGAAGTAAAAAAGAACAAAAGGTAAAAGAAACTGCTTGAGTCAGTCAGATGAAGAAAATAATTATTGATGCATCAGTTATAATAGCTGTAATTGCTAATGAAGTAACCCAAAAAAAGCTAATTGAGATTACGGAGGATACAGAATTGGTTGCACCTATTTCACTGCATTTTGAAATTGGGAATGCACTTTCGGTTATGTTAAAAAAAGAAGAGTTGATTTTGAAATGATTAGAAAACTAATAAGATATTACTCTGAGATTCAAATTACCTTTGTTAACCCGGATTTAGAGAATTCGCTAAAAATTTCCAATCAATTAAAGATTTATGCTTATGATGCAAACTTTTCGGATTGCGCTTTAAGATTAAAACTACCAATATTATCTTTAGATAAAGGACTAAATATGGCTGCAAGAAAAATCAATTTAAAAACCATTGAGGTTTAATATGGACACATATACTCTTAGTGAAGCAAGACAGAAGTTATCTTTTATTTTAGATAGAGCAAAGAAAAAAGGAAAAGTATTTATTCAAAGAAAAGATGGTTCTGTTTTCGAAGTTAAAGCATTGTCAGATAAAAAATCTCCTCTTGATGTTAAAGGAATTGATATTGATCTTTCAAGAGATGAAATTATTAGAATAATTAAAGAGTCGAGGAGAAAATGAAATCAGATATAATTTTATCGGGTGTTGGTGGACAGGGAATTGTGTCAATTGCAGCAACTATTGCAATGGCCGCATTGGAAAATAATTTAAATATCAAACAATCTGAAGTTCACGGAATGAGTCAGCGCGGTGGAGCAGTTTACTCTCACTTAAGAATTTCTGATAAAGATATTGCAAGCGATTTAATTCCGATGGGCGAAGCAGATATTATTAATTCAGTTGAACCGATGGAATCACTCAGATATTTACCTTGGTTAAAAGAAGATGGCTGGCTTGTTACAAACTCAACTCCGTTTATAAACATTCCGGATTATCCGGATTTGAAAGCAATTCATTCAGAGATAGAAAAATTTCCAAATCATATTTTAATTAATGCGGATGAAATTGCCCGTCAGGTAAAATCGCCCAGGTCATCAAACATAGTAATGCTTGGAGCTGCAACACCATTTCTGGAAATTCCGATTGAAAATTTTGAAAGTGCGATTAAAAAAATATTCGCAAGGAAAGGTGAGAAGATAGTTGAACTGAACATACAAGCGCTTCACGCCGGAAGAGAATTTTCCCTAACACACCAGAAAGAAAAGGTTTAATAGGGTAAAGGTTAACTGTTTAAATAAATCCACGCACGCGTGAAGCGTGCGACTGGAGCTGTCTTTCTATAT
>JAIMAZ010000341.1 GCA_023511695.1 Ignavibacterium sp. | reverse complement strand
ATGATAGACAGAATTGATGTGAATGATGATAAAAACCTTTACAAAGTAATTGACTACAAATTGGGCGGAAAGAAACCATCGAAAGAAGATTTGAACTTAGGAATTTCATTACAGCTTCCACTTTATCTTTATGCTTCAAGAATTTTTCTTAAAGAAGAATTTGAAAAAGATTTTACACCTGCGAGTGCTGAAATCTATTCGTTAAAAATTTTCAGAGAAGAATTTGGAAGGAAAGTAATTCACAATTTACCCGGAAAAAATCTAACAGAAGAAGATTACATACAAGCTTCTGAGGAGCTCATAAAAATATTTGAAGAATCTGTTCCGAAATACATTGAAAATATACGCAAAGGAATTTTTAATTTATCCAAACTCGAAAAGCGTGAAGAAAAAGTTTGTGGATTTTGTGAATTCAAATCAATTTGCAGAATTCAGGAAGTTGGATAATAAAATAACACCTAAAAAATTGTTTCCTTTTGTTTTAATATTATTATTAGTTTTAATCAGAAAATTAAAAAGGATTTATTATGAAAATTTATCTTCCATTGTTATTCGTTATGTTCAGCATCAGTGGTTTCTCTCAAAGTCCTGAAAAATCCTGGGTTAAATCAGAACAGTTGAGAGCAGAGAAGCTGCTTAAGTATGAAAATGTAAATTATCCTGGTGATTCCAGATATGATGTGAAATATTATAAAATTGATTTGAAGATAATGCATTTAACACAAAGCATTGCCGGATCTGTTACAATAAAAGCTGAAGCAGATACTTCGAATGTAAGTTCAATTTATCTTGATCTTGTAAATCAGTTAGTTGTTGATTCAGTTTTATGCAACGGAAACATTACAACATTTACAAGAAGTTCTGATAAAATATTTATTAACTTAGATAACACTTACAATACTGGTACAGGTTTTACAATTAAAGTTTATTATCACGGAACACCAACTTCATCCGGATTTGGTAGTTTTACTTTCGGAACTCGTTCAGGAGGTGCGCCGTCAATTTATACACTTAGCCAACCTTACGGTTCAAAAGATTGGTGGCCATGCAAAGATACTCCGGCAGATAAAGCTGACTCAGCTGATGTTTGGTATACTGTATCTAATCCGATAAAAGCTGTTTCAAACGGATTACTTCAGGAAGTTGTAAACAATGGTGATGGAACTTCAACTTATAAATGGAAAGTCAGTTATCCTATTGCACAATACCTTCTTTCGCTTGCGGCAACTGATTTTGTTGAGTATGTAAATTATTATTCTTACAGTCCAACAGATTCAATGCCTGTTATGCATTACATTTATCCGGAGTCTTTTAATACTAACCTGAAAAATCTTTTAGATAAAACACCACAAATGATAGAAGTTTTCAAACAGCACTTCGGTGAGTATCCTTTCATCAATGAAAAATACGGGCACGCACAATTTGGTTGGGGCGGAGGAATGGAACATCAGACTTGTTCTTCAATGGGAGCTTTTGGTGAAGGGATTATTTCACACGAACTTGCTCATCAATGGTATGGCGATGCAATTACCTGCAAAGACTGGCATAATATCTGGCTTAATGAAGGATTTGCAACTTATGCTGAAGGTGTTTGGATTGAAGCTAATCAAGGTAATGCGGCTTACAACAATTACATAGCAAATGAAATGAACTATGCAAAAAATGCAACAGGTTCAGTTTGGGTTCAGGATATTTCTTCGGTCAATAGTATTTTTAACTATGCACGTTCTTATGCTAAAGGTGCAGTAATTTTACATATGCTTCGCGGTGTGGTTGGTGATTCAACTTTTTATGATATATTAAGAACTTATACTTATCATCCTACGGTTGCGTATAATGTTGCTGTTACAGAAGATTTTCAGGCGATTGCAGAAAGTGTTTCAGGACTGGATCTTGATTATTTTTTTCAACAGTGGATTTATGGTGAAAATTATCCGAGATATAGTGTTAACTGGAGTAAAAATCAGTTAAATGATTCAACCTGGAATTTACGAATTACCATCAATCAGCTGACAAATTCTAATCCTCCGTTTTTCACAATGCCTATTCAGATAAAAGTTACCAGAGTTTCACTGCCTGATACTTTAATTACTGTTTTTAACAATCAACAGAGTCAGGAGTTTAATATTCCAATTTTCGGTGCAATAAATTCAATGTCTTTTGATCCGAACAATTATATTCTGAAGACCATTTCAGTTACTGTTGATATTGATGATGAAAATAATTTGCCATCAGGTTTTTCACTTGAGCAAAATTATCCCAATCCATTTAATCCAAGCACAAAAATCAGATACAATATTCCGTCTGTCATCCTGAGTTTATCGAAGGATGATCAAGCCGGTGTCACTCTTCGACAAGCTCAGAGTGACATTAAAGTTACTCTTAAAGTTTATGATGTACTTGGAAATGAAGTCGCAACTTTAGTCAATGAAGAAAAATCACCAGGAAACTATGAAGTTGATTTTGATGCTACCGGTTTACCGAGTGGAATTTATATAACCAGATTAACCGCAGGAACTTATGCATCAAGTATAAAAATGTTGTTGTTAAAGTAAGTTTTTCTTAAGGTTTAATTGAATAGACGAAGGCGAGTTTTATTGAGCTCGCCTTTTTTTACAAACTGAATTAACCTTTCTGAAACAAACCAATCGTATTACCATCCGGATCGGTGAACAATGCATACCAACCCATTGCAGGAATTACAGTTTTTGTTCTTTTAACTGCACCGCCATTTGATTTAACTTTTTCCAGAATTGAATTTATATCCGGAATATTCACATGAAAAACTGTTGTATCACCAATTGAAACCCGATCAACCTGGCGCAAGCCAACCATTATTCCTTTATGATTATTGAACAGAAGATATCCATTGCCAAATGGTTTAAACTCCCAGCCAAAAACTTTCAGATAAAAATCTTTTGATCTTTCAAGATCTGTTGATGGAATTTCCACATGTCCGATTAAAGGTTCTGCCATAAATTTTCCCTGT
>JAIMAZ010000340.1 GCA_023511695.1 Ignavibacterium sp. | reverse complement strand
GAGGAATAATCCCCGGAAGATAAAACAACTTTGCAATATACTCTGAAATTATGTAGAGGTTTCCCAACAATGTTTTAATACTAATATTATTTTGTGAATGAATTTGCACAAGCAATAATCTAATATAAAGATAGATACTTACTACAATCGCCCACGAAATTATAAAAGGTATATATTTCCTGTTAAATCTTAATTCTTCAGTATTTATTAAAAACACATAAGCAAAAATTACTAGCGGGATTATGATTGCAAATTCCTTAGAGAAAAGTGCAAGTAGAAAAAATAATAAATGGGATAAGAAATGAAGAATATTATTTCGCTGATAATACAAAATAAAAGAATAAATACTAATTAAAGAAAATAATCCTGAAATTAAGTCGTTTCTACCAACAATCCACGATATTGCATTAACATTTATTGGATGGATAGAGAAAATTATTGTTACTATCAGTGAAATTTTGCTATCAAAATTAAGCTTTAATAGAAAATGATATAGGACCAAACAGAAGATTATATGAGTAATTATATTAGTTAAATGATACATTGCTGAAGATTGACCAGCAATAGCAGTGTCAATAATAAAACTGATCATTATCATCGGTCTGTAGTAATTATCTAATAAATATCCACTTAGAAATGACTGTGGTATTTTTGATAAGCTATTAATTTTTTCATATTCTGCAAAAACAATCAGGTTATCATCCAAATAAGAAAAATCAAACCAGATATTTTGAATGTATACTAAAAGAATAAAACCCACAATTAGCAATTGAGGATAGAATTTTTGTAAATAAAAACTAAAATTTTTCTTAAGTAGCATAAAATTATTTAGCCGATATTAACAGTTAAAAAAAACCGCACTTTTTGTGCGGTTACTATACAATTTTAAGGCCAGCTTAATTTATTCCTACCTAACCTTTATATGAAGCTCTCTTAATTGAGCTTCATCAACATAAGATGGTGAATCATCCATTAGCGATACTGCACTTGCTGTTTTGGGAAATGCAATTACATCCCGAATGGAATTTTCACCTGCAAAAATCATAGCCATTCTATCAAATCCGAAGGCGATTCCACCGTGTGGTGGTGCGCCATACTTAAATGCGTTCATTAGAAATCCGAATTTTGTCTGTGCTTCTTCTTCTGAGATACCAAGTACCTTAAACATTTTTGCCTGTAAATCGGAGTTGTGAATTCTTATGCTTCCGCCGGCAATTTCATTTCCATTCAATACTAAATCGTAAGCTCTCGCTTTAACTTTCGATGGATCTGTTTCCATCAAAGGAATATCTTCTATTCTTGGTGAAGTGAATGGATGATGCATCGCATAATATCGTTTTGTTTCCTCATCCCATTCGAATAAAGGAAAATCAGTAACCCAAAGTAATTTTGGCTCAGCATCAAGTTTTATCAAATCAAGTCGTCGAGCCATTTCAAGCCTCAGTTGACCGGCAATATTCAAAGTTTTAATTCGACTGCCGGATAAAATGAAAATCAAATCGCCTGCTTTTGCACCAAGTTCTTTTATAAGATTTTGTTTTTCTTCATCGGTGAAGAATTTCATCGTTGGTGATTCGAGTTCAAGACCGTTGTCAGATTGTTTTACTCTAATCCAGATTAGTCCTTTTGCACCGTAAGCTTTAACAAAATCTGTTAACACATCAAGCTGATTTCTTGTGTATTCACCACAGCCAGGTGCAAGCAAACCTGATACAATTCCACCTGTTTCAATTGCTTCTTTGAATACTCTGAATTCAGTATTTGCAAATATGTGATTGAGATTTTTCATCCCGAGATCGAATCTTAAATCCGGCTTATCGCTTCCGTATCTTTCCATTGCTTCATCAAATGATAAGCGAGGAATTGGAAGTTGTAAATCTTTGTTCCAGACTTCTTTGAAGAAAATCTTCATCAAACCTTCAACAATTTCAAAAATATCCTGTTGATCAACAAAAGACATTTCAACATCTATCTGAGTAAATTCAGGTTGACGATCAGCCCGAAGGTCTTCATCTCGAAAGCATTTTACAATCTGAAAGTAACGGTCAAATCCCGAAACCATTAATATTTGCTTGTATGTTTGTGGTGATTGGGGCAGTGCATAGAACTTTCCTTTGTGCAGTCTGCTCGGAACAAGAAAATCTCTGGCTCCTTCCGGAGTGCTTTTCATCAATACAGGAGTTTCTATTTCAACAAAATTATTCTGATCAAAATATTTTCTTGTAAGCTGATACATTTTATGACGAAGCAAAAGATTTTTCTGAAGCTTTGGTCTTCGCAAATCAAGGTAACGATATTTCAATCTCAAATCTTCGTGTGTGTCAATCTCATCTCTTATAGGAAAAGGAGGTGTAACTGCTTCATTCAGAATAGTGAGCTTATTAACCATAACATCAACCTGACCTGTTTGAAGCTCTGGATTTTCAGTTCCTTCAGGTCTTTTTCTTACAATACCTTCAACTGAAATAACAAATTCGCTTCGTAAATCTTTTGCTTCGTGATGAGCATCTTTGTTAAAAGTTGGTTCAAACACAACCTGAGTAATTCCGTAACGGTCGCGTAGTTCAATAAAAATTACTCCACCAAGGTCTCTTCTTTTATCAACCCAGCCGTGAAGGATTACACTTTCACCGATATTTTTTTCTCTAAGTTCTCCGCAAGTGTGAGTTCGTCTTTTAAAATGCATCTTAATCTAAATACTCCTCGATAATTTTGTGGGCAAAGATAATTATTTGACTGTGGCTATACAACAAAAGGTTCGATGAAGGTTGTGTTATAAATAATTTATCCTGACTTTGAT
>JAIMAZ010000339.1 GCA_023511695.1 Ignavibacterium sp. | reverse complement strand
GTCCCGTCCGGCATAGGTAGGCCTGGCATTTTGATACAAAATCCTCCCTTCTCCATTCACTACCCCCACTTTGATGGTGGTTCCCCCTAAATCTACACCTATGAACATATCTTCATACCGTTACAGAAAACTTATAAAACTTTATAAAGCGATTAGGAAACCTTATAAAGTCTATGTTTCCTTCCTTGTTCATCGTGTCCACTTTCGGATAAACCTACTTGTGTTTCTCTGACACTCCAAAGGCTTAAATTCCCCACCAACGTATGGGTACATATCCATAGTAGCTTTATGTGCTATGCTATTGATTTGCCATAATTCTTTAGGTTTATACTTGCATTGAAGTCCCTATCTATTCTATAGCCACATTCTTCACATATAAAAACTCTTTCTGTTAGAGATAATTTATCCTTTATACTGCCACAGTTGCTACAAGTTTTACTTGAAGGATAAAATCTATCTGCAAGTATAAACTTAATTCCATTCCAGGCACATTTATATTCTATTTGTCTTTTCAATTCGTGGAATAACTGTTCTTGTATGGATTTTGATAATTTCCTATTCTTCAACATTCCACTAGTATTTAGGCTTTCCATAACTACATACGCTGGTTTGGTTCTCACCAAAGATGCAGTTATTTGATGGATATAATTAAGAAAGCGAAGCTTATTGATGAAGTGGAAGAAAACTTAATTTTAGCGGAGGAGTTGAACCCATCCTAAATCCTTCCCTTTTTGAAAGGGAAGGACTTTTAAAACCCTCCATTTGCTAAAGGGAGGGAATGGGAGGGTTCAAAAACACTAAGATGACTAAACATTTTAACAAACAAGATATGAAACAGCGAAGACGAGAGCTTAGAAAGAATATGACTTTCTGTGAAAAACTTGGTTGGACTTATTTACGAAAGAAACAATTGCAGGCAAGATTTTTACGCCAGTATTCAATTGATCATTATGTTATAGATTTCTACTGTCCCAAACTAAAACTTGCTGTTGAAATTGATGGTGAATATCACGAGAAACAGGAACAAAAAATTTACGATAAGGAACGACAGAGTTATTTAGAAAACTTTGGAATTACTTTTGTAAGAATAAAAAATGATGAACTGCTTGGAAATCCTGATTTGGCTTTTAAGAGGATTGAGCAGGAAGTAAGAAAGCTGACCTCTCCAAAAATGGGGCTGTCTAAAAAGTAAATTTTTATGTCACACTGAGCCTGTCGAAGTGTGATCTTGATCCAAATTGTCAGTCTTCGACAAGCTCAGCCTGACAATTTTTAAATTATTAGACAGCCCCGTTAGAGTGATGTCGAAAAAAACAAATGACAAACAGAGGAATATATATGAACTTCAACAATCCATATTCGCGGGAAGAGTACTTAGAATTTTTTCAGAATCAGTTCTTAACTGATGACTTCAAAATCTCTAAAGAGAAACTTTCATTTGAGTTTACGCCGCAATACTTGAAAAGTGCATTTGTTATTGGAGAGGATAAATCCCTTGAGCTGAAAGTACTTGAAGTCTTGCACGATTCCGAGAATGATCCGCGTGTTGGTTTGTCTAAAGATATTTTTCGTTTGATGTCATCGTATGGATACAAGAGAGCACTTGTTCTACTTCATTCATCCAAATCAAAAAACTATCGTCTCTCGCTTGCAACTATTGAACTTTCACTTGAAGGAAGTAAAGTAAAAAAAGAATATTCCAATCCACGCAGATATTCTTTCTTTCTTGGACCAGATGCAAAAGTCAAAACACCTTATAATTTTCTTATCAGTAAAGGAAGAGTAAAAGACTTTGAGGATTTACTAAGCAGATTTTCTGTTGAAGTAGTTACCAAACAATTCTACCAGGAAATTGCCAATTGGTATTTCTGGGCTTTGAAGAATGTTAAATTCCCTGATGATGCGGAAGCTGAAGAGAATGGAAGAAATATTGCCACGATTAGATTGATTACCAGACTCATTTTTATCTGGTTTATGAAAGTGCGGAAACTTGTTCCCGATGAATTATTTGATGAGGATAATCTAAAAAGAATACTCAAAAAATTTGATTTGAAAAACGACAATTACTACAAAGCCATACTTCAAAATCTTTTCTTTGCAACTCTAAACACCAAACAAGCTGATAGAAGATTTGCAAGCAAGAAAAAAGGTTACAGAGGTTACAGCACGGACTTTGGCAATCACAATGTTTATCGCTATGAGGAAGAATTTTTTGATTGCGAAGATGTAATAGAAAAATATTTTCTGCCAATTCCTTTTCTCAATGGTGGTTTATTTGAATGTCTCGATTATAAATCAAAAGTTAAAGATGAGAGAAAATACATTGATGGTTTTACATCAACTAAATCTAAGCAGCCAGTTGTTCCAAATTATCTTTTTTTTGCTGATGAAAAATCCGCTGACCTGAATAAAGATTATGGCACAACAAATAAAAAATATTCTGTTCGTGGATTAATAAAAACTTTGTCTCTGTACAACTTTACAATTGATGAGAACGATCCAAACGATGCTGATGTTGCACTTGATCCGGAATTACTCGGTAAAGTATTCGAGAACTTACTTGCAAGTTACAATCCAGAAACAGCAAAGACAGCCCGTAAATCTACCGGCAGCTATTACACTCCACGCCCGATTGTAGATTATATGGTTGATGAAAGTTTGAAACAATATTTTAAAACTCACTTAGGTGCCGACAGAAGAATAAGTAACGACAGCATCCTTGCTGTCGTAGATATCGAGAACAAAGATGATTTTATTACATCAATCGAGAGCAAGGATGCTCTCGACACTCTCACCTTTTTCAATCCTTATGATGAAATTGACATTTACCATTCAGGCAACTTACCCCACTGGCAGCAAAAAAATGTTTGGTACTTTGTTACTTTCAGATTAGCTGATTCAATTCCAAAAGAAACCATTGAACAAATTAGAAAAGAACGTGAACTATGGTTAATCAAACATAAAAAGAACAATAATGAACAATTTTCATTAGAAGAACTAAAAGAGTATTATAGATTATTTTCTGAACGAGTTCATAAATTGCTTGATGATTGTCTTGGAAGTTGTGTAC
>JAIMAZ010000338.1 GCA_023511695.1 Ignavibacterium sp. | reverse complement strand
GGTTTTTATCAAATGTGCTAAACATAACTAATTAATTATTTTGTAAAGTTCCGTTAAGTTTTTTTAAACATAATTCAGTTAATCTCAATCACACTCAATAATGCATTTCTTGTTAATCAACCTCATTTGATATATTTTTTCAGTCCAAGTTGAGCATAAATTTTCCTTATTTTGCAAAAAATTGAAGGGAAAATTCTTAGATTTTTATATAATAATTTTTCAGAAGAAACTGTTAATAAAGGAAGTTTTATGAGTAATCAATATAAAAGAGACCCACAAATTGATGAAATAGAAACCCGTGAATGGCTTTATTCACTCGATTATGTTTTGGAACACGGCGGACCTGAAAGAGTTGTTGAGCTTCTTCAGCAACTTCAAGTGCGGGCACACAAAGCCGGTGTTCAGATTCCTTTTAGTGCTAATACACCTTACATAAACACAATTCCAAGAGAAAAACAACCGCCGTTCCCCGGAGATAGAGAAATTGAAAGAAGAATCAAAAGTCTTATTCGTTGGAATGCAATGGCAATGGTTGTCAAAGCCAACAAAGAAGAGAGTGGGATCGGCGGACATATTTCTACTTATGCTTCGGTTGCAACTTTGTTCGAAATTGGATTTAATCATTTCTTTCGCGGTAAAGGTGATGGTTACGATGGTGACCAGATTTATTTTCAAGGTCATGCTTCTCCCGGAATTTATGCAAGAGCTTATCTTGAAGGAAGAATTTCAAAAGAACAATTAATTAATTTCAGAAGAGAATTAAAACCTGGCGGCGGACTTTCATCTTATCCTCATCCGTGGTTAATGCCAAACTTTTGGGAGTTCCCAACTGTATCAATGGGACTTGGTCCTATTATGGCAATCTATCAGGCAAGGTTTAACAGATATCTTGAAGATCGTGGTTTAAAAAAACCTGGCGGAAAAGTTTGGGCATTTCTCGGTGATGGCGAAACCGATGAACCTGAAGCACTTGGTGCGATTACTCTCGCTTCAAGAGAAAAACTTGATAATCTTATCTTTGTTATCAACTGTAATCTGCAACGACTTGATGGACCTGTTCGCGGTAATGGTAAAATTATTCAGGAACTTGAAGCAATTTTCCGCGGTGCAGGTTGGAATGTTATTAAGGTTATCTGGGGCAGTGATTGGGATCCTTTGCTTGATATGGATAAAGATGGTAAACTTGTTAAAAGAATGGGTGAAGTAGTTGATGGCGAATATCAGAAATACTCGGTTGAAGGTGGAGCTTATATCAGAAAAAATTTCTTTGGTAAAGATCCCGATTTGCTAAAGATGGTTGAAAAGATGAGCGACGAACAACTGCGTAAAATGAAACGCGGTGGACACGATCCTGAAAAAGTTTATGCTGCTTTCAAAGCTGCTGTTGATCACGTTGGTCAGCCAACAGTTATTCTTGCAAAGACTATTAAAGGTTATGGACTCGGTGAAGCTGGCGAAGGAAAAAATATCACACATCAGCAGAAAAAGCTTAATGAAGAAGAAATGAAAGAGTTCAGAAGCAGATTTGGTATTCCTATTTCTGATGAACAAATTGCTAACGATCCATTCTACAAACCGGATGAAGACAGTGATGAGATAAAATATCTTAAAGCTCGCAGAGCCGAACTTGGTGGATTTGTTCCTTCACGAAGAACAGATGTTCGCCCGATTAAAACTCCTCCTGAAGCTATATTTGAAGAATTCTATCACGGAACTGAAGGTCGCGAAGTATCTTCCACCATGGTATTCGTCCGAATACTTGCAAAGCTTCTCAAAGATAAAGAAATTGGTAAGCTCATTGTTCCGATTGTTCCTGATGAAGCAAGAACATTCGGAATGGAAGCATTATTCAGACAAGTTGGAATTTATTCACACGCTGGTCAGTTGTATGAACCTGTTGATGCTGATTCACTCCTTTATTATAAAGAAGCTAAAGACGGTCAGATACTTGAGGAAGGAATTACAGAAGCTGGTTCAATGTCTTCGTTTATTGCTGCTGGAACAGCTTATCTTTCACACGGAATTAATATGATTCCATTCTTTATTTATTATTCTATGTTTGGTCTGCAGCGTGTTGGTGATTTAGTTTGGGCAGCCGCTGATATTGGTGCAAAAGGATTTTTAATAGGTGGAACTGCCGGAAGAACCACTCTCGCTGGCGAAGGACTTCAGCATCAGGATGGCAACAGTCACTTGCTTGCGTATCCTGTTCCTAATCTTGTTGCTTATGATCCTGCTTATGCTTATGAACTAGCTGTAATTATCAGAGACGGAATCAGAAGAATGTTTGAAGAGCAGGAAAATATTTTTTACTACATTACTGTTATGAATGAAAATTATCCGATGCCTGAAATGCCAAAAGGAAAAGATGTTAAAGAGGGAATTCTGAAGGGAATGTACAAGTTCAAAGCTTCAGATAAAAAATCTTCTAAACTTAAAGCACAACTTTTTGGCAGCGGAACAATTCTTAACGAAGTGATTAAAGCAGCTCAGATTCTTGAAGATGATTATCGAGTAGCTTGTGATGTTTGGAGTGTTACAAGTTATAAAGAACTTCGTCGCGATGCGCTTGATATTGAAAGATGGAATATGCTTCATCCATTAGAGAAACCAAAGAAAAATTATATTCAGAAAAGTTTAGAAAAAGAAGAAGGAGTTTTTGTTGCTGCTTCTGACTATGTTAAAGCGTTACCGGATTCAATTTCAAAATGGTTTCCTGGTTATCTTTATTCTCTTGGCACTGATGGATTTGGCAGAAGCGAATCCCGTGCAGCACTTAGAGATTTCTTTGAAGTTGATGCAAAACATATCGTCTTTGCAACTCTTGTTGCTCTTTATAAAGAAGGAAAAGTTCAGGATAAAGTACTTGATAAAGCGATTAAAGAACTCGGAATAAATCCTGACAAAAAGAATCCTATGATATCATAATGAATAAGAGCTCTTTCTTTCACAGGTGCTGTACAGAGAATTGTCATTCCGAACTTGTTTCGGAATCTGAAATTGATTTTAATAAAAGATTTAAGACCCTGAAATAAGTTCAGCGTGACAAAAAAACTTTTTAGACAGCCCCAGAG
>JAIMAZ010000337.1 GCA_023511695.1 Ignavibacterium sp. | reverse complement strand
CCTGAAGGGGTATATTTATCTAATGTCCCCTCTCGCCAATAAGGGATTTCATCCAAAGTCAATCCGGCGGCGAGCATAGCTGAAATCAAAGCAATGGGAAATCCGGTCGCTTTGGAAGCCAAAGCCGAGGAGCGGGAGGTTCTGGGATTGATTTCAATCACTACTACTTGGCCCGTCTCTGGATTGTGAGCAAATTGAATATTCGTTCCACCAATTACTTGAATTGCTTGCACAATATCGTAAGCGTATTTCTGAAGCTTTTTTTGTAATTCGGGGGAGATAGTCAGCATCGGGGCCGTACAAAAAGAGTCTCCTGTATGCACACCCATAGCATCTACATTTTCAATGAAACAAACAGTGATCATCTGATTTTTAGCGTCGCGGACCACTTCCAGCTCCAATTCTTCCCACCCCAAAACTGACTCCTCTACCAAAATTTGCCCTATCAAACTGGCTGATAAGCCCCGGCTCGCTATAACGCGTAACTCTTCCAGGTTATATACTATCCCTCCTCCTGTTCCTCCCAAAGTATAGGCTGGACGAATCACTACCGGATAACCAAGCTGAGCAGCAATTTCTTCCGCTTCTTTTACGCTATATGCTGGAGCGCTGCGCGGCATAGGGATCCCTAACTTGGCCATGGTCTCTTTAAAAGCTATGCGGTCTTCTCCCCGGATGATTGCGTCCAATTGCACTCCGATTACTTGCACGTTATATTTAGCAAGCACACCTTTCCGGGCAAGTTCGGAGGTAAGATTCAATCCTGTTTGACCACCTAAATTGGGTAAGATAGCGTCTGGCTTTTCATTTTCAATAATTTCTGTTAAATACTGGACATTAAGAGGCTCTATATAAGTCACATCGGCCATGCCTGGGTCAGTCATGATAGTTGCCGGGTTGGAATTAACCAAAATTATTTCGTAGCCAAGCTTACGTAGCGCCTTGCAAGCCTGCGTTCCCGAATAATCAAACTCGCAAGCTTGTCCGATAACAATCGGCCCAGAGCCAATAATCAATACTTTTTTTATATCTTTTCTTGGTGGCATAATTTCCCCTCTTCAAATAGCTTAGTACTCCAATTCAATCTAATTTC
>JAIMAZ010000336.1 GCA_023511695.1 Ignavibacterium sp. | reverse complement strand
ATGAAGCTGATATTTATGATGATTATTATAAAGATGACAAACTGCCATTCTATGCATGGATTTATTTATTATTCAGAAGAAAAATAGTAAAACTTAAATAGCTTTATTGTGAAACTTTTTGCCTTTGACTTCGATAAAACTATTACAGTCTGTGATACAGTCCTGCCAATAAGCAGATATCTTTGTAACAGTTTAAACCAAAAATATAAATTCAAAATTATTCAGTTTTATTTTGTTCTTTTCAGATTTCATCTTATTTCAAGTAAATCATTTAAAGAGAAAATTATTTCAACTTTACTTTATTGAAAAAGTCGGGATAAAATTGAAAATATTATTAGAGAGTTTTACAATAATTACTATTCAACATTATTCAACCACGAAATTATCGGGTTAATCCGATCTGAAAAAGAAAAAGGAAATAAAGTAATTATTATCACTTCAAATCTTGATGTATTTGTAAATCCCCTAAAAAATATTTTACACATTGATAATGTCTTTGCTACCAATGTTGAAGTATCAGAAAATGTAATTGGAAAAAAAATTAAAAGGGAAAATTGCACAGGCAATGTTAAAGCTGAGATTTTATTGCGGTACAAATCAACAGATAATTTTGAAAAGACGATTGCATATGGTGATTCATCCGGAGACTTCGCTATGCTTAGTAAATCCGATGAAGGATTTATTGCAGAATATGTTTTCAAAAATAATATTGAAAAGTTACAATACAGATTAAAAAATCTTAATGGCTCAATTCCTTCAAACTGTAAAATTGCATTCAAAAAATTTTAAGAAAAGAACCTTGCAGAAAGTTAACTTCAACTTTGTGCCATTGCGGTTATGAAGGGAAAGAAAACTAACCACAAAGGTAAATAAGTGCCGCAGAATTTCTTAATGATTCACTTCTTACATTTGCGTCATTGCGGCCGTCAAACGACGGATTGCGTGAAATTCTTATTCTTCTAAATCTCTTTAAGCGGAAGTTTCTCCTTAAACAAATAAGAAATTTTTTTAATTAGTCCCTTGATTATAAACGGATACGCTCTTAAGAAAAATTTTATCGAGTTATAGATAATTCCATTCGCAATTGCCTTGAATAACCAGTAGTAACTGGGTCCCCCGATAATCGCATGTCGTTCAAATTTCCTTCCATTTCCACCTGCAAACATTCCTTTGTACTCAGAATCAATTAAATGATGAAGACTGATCAAAACTCTTTTAAGATTCTTTACGCTGTTTTCTGCATGTGTTCTATATCCAAATTGATATGGATCAAAAATAATGATTACCGGACTTATTGTGCCGGCTCGCAGCATAAAATCAAGGTCATCAAGGAAAAAAATACCTTTCGGTTCATAAGGTCTGAATTTACCGACCTTATTAAAATATTCTTTTTTTATAACAATCATACTTGACGAAGAATAGACAGTTCTGTCTTTAGAAAAATAATCCTTATATGAAACAAATTTAATGCTTTTCTGTATAA
>JAIMAZ010000335.1 GCA_023511695.1 Ignavibacterium sp. | reverse complement strand
CGAAGGATCCTGTGGAGAATTCAATTTTGTATCTTCCTGCATCAATAAACATTGTTACCTGAAGATTATTTTGATTAATTAATTTGTTTGGAATGACACAAGAAAGGAAAGTAAATAGTTTTATCGTTGAGTATATTCTACTTAGGAATTTTATTTGAATTAATAATACTTTGCCTGAACTGTTGCATTAGCTTGCTTAAATACTACTGGTGTTTCTAATGCGTTAGCATTCTGAAACTCTGCACTGCCTTGAGGAGACGCACTCCAGCCCTGAAAATAAAACTTATGCGTTCTACCTGTTTGTGATAAATTAAAAGTTTGAAGATAATCTGCTTTTACGGAGTAGTAGGGTTTGTTTGGAGCAATTTCTTGATTTAAGAAAACGCCTTTTTCTGTTGCACCTTCTTTCCCATTTGGTTCATACACTCCACTTGCAATTATCCAATAATTACCTGGTTGTGTCCCATCACTTTTTACATACCAAGGATCGTTAAATTCGAAAGTACCTTTATCTTGAATTAGTTGGCCTTCGAGCCTAGATTGAATTCTGGAGTATTCCATGTTTTCATACTTGGCAGATTGCCGGTTATTATCATTTCCTGCTCTGAATTGCTGGTTTAAGAAATTTTTATCTCTAAGCTGATTCCAGCGATTATGCTTTACTGTTTTTCCTCCGACATTCAAAAATCTTTCTTGATTAACAACTACATTATAATCAAGTTGATTAGCTAAGTTTTTACTGACACCGGAGTTTGTTGAGGCAGACCTCTGTAAAGTCAGTGTACCATTCAAATTATTCGATTCTTTTTCTGTCCAAAAACTTGTAGATATACCTTGCCCATAATTTGACGAATAAGAATATGAATTAATGTTTAATTGGCTCTGCCAATCGGTTACTATTGGTATTAATACAACCTCATCATCTCCAATGCAAGAAAGATTTTGGATAGTTCCGTCATTCTGAGAATTTAGTATAAGGGTGTTCTCGGTGTCTCCAAAGTATGCTCTTCGGTTTAGTGCTATTACAGAAAATTCACGAGTATCCTGGCCATTGAAATTTATATCTAAAACACCATCTGCATTTTTGAAAGTTATGTAGCTTGTTCCTCCCCTATTCCATAAGTCATCTGGAAATGAACTTCCGCTTCCTATACCAGTAATATATTCTCTCAATATTTTAGAAGAGTTATACAAATGTCCTTTCGGAAAATGATTGCCGTCATCTCTTGAACCGGTATAATATCTCCAAACAGCGTATTTCTTTAAGGCATTCTTTAAATTAGTGTTATGAGAAATTAGCACGCTATTTATGTCTGATAAAAATAAATTATTACTATTAGCTGCATACTGCCAGATGTTTTGAATAAATTGGTTCCCAAACCATCTACTTAGCATGTGGCAGAATAATGCGCCATTGTATTGATAATCATTTCCAAAATGATCTATGGGTAAGTAAGGTCTATTTAACGGAGAAAAGGCATTTGGATTATTAAGGAAAATAGTAATTCAATCATTTATTTCAGGATACTGTATTTCTTCTATCCATGTAGCAGTATTCTCGAAGAACCAATAATTAGACTCTCTGGATTTGGTCCCATTATACCCAAACTGTATTGCATGGTTGAATTCGTGAGCAAGGGTAACCCTAATCTCATTCTCTGTTAATGGTGTATGTACACCACCGATTATTAGCCCAGTAGTCACTATTATATAGCTAGTATAACCATTTGTACCTGTTACTTGTAACTCCGGTTGAGTTGCACCATAAAAGTTTACACGTTTAATGTATATGTCATATTTATCAAATTCACCACCACATGTGCCATCACCAGGAGGGGCTTGCCAGCCGAGAGAATTAATTTGAAAATACCAAGCTTCTTGAGCAGCTGATGCTACTTTCTCAGCATATGCCCAAGTTGTTTTATCGCTGGGTGGGTCATTGGGATTAAGTGGGGGAAGTTCATCTGTTATAAAGTGAATATTAAAATTAGTTGTTTGAATAATTTGTACTTCCGATGATGCGGGACTGAATGATGGTCGAGTACACGATTCTCCCATTTTAGAAAGATTTTCAGGTGAAAAGGTCCCACATTTCTGAAAATCTTGAGGAAATAGTGTCGTGTAAAAAAGAAATGTAATCAAAATAGACAAAACAGAATTAAATAATAATTTCATTTTATTTTCCTCCCTGAATTTATTTTTTACCAAGCACTATCAATGCCTGATAATGAAATGTATTTAAATATTTTTCTCCGACAGCAGTTACGATATTTTGCTTATAATCTAATCCTGACAGAAACTGATTATCGTTTCTTAGTTCTGCATATTCGTTCCAGCTGAAACCATTGTAGTGCCAAACAGCTGTTTTATTTCCACAAGTAAAAATATCATTAGTATTTGTCCCTCGAACTCTTAAATAACCTCCTCTGAAATAATCTTCTCTCGGATATAGTTCTTTGCCTTCACCTCTTGTATCATTTGAACATCTGTAAAGATTGAATGGTGTTAATACGTATATAAAGTTTGTATTATTTGTCCAAAGACTAAGAAGCCCATCATAAAATCTATTTTTTACTCTTGGCATAGGAAAAGCAGCTTCAAAAACTACTTGGGCTAACTTATTTTGAATTTTTATTAATACAGTTTTTGAATTTTCACCGCAAGCCCATACAATGCTTCCATCAGGACTACCCCAAACATCTAATAAATCTATTGTCGTTCCACTCTCTATCTTCCTCCACCTAACTCCATCCCAGTGCGCTATGTTGCCATTATTGCCTACTGCATATAAATCACTGCTGCTACTGCCCCAGAGTTTGTTAACTGAAACCGGAATACATTCTCTTTTAATCTGAACTCCATTTTTCAAATATGCTATCTGCGACGTTGAACTAATTACAATGTTTTCATTGTCAAAAGCAAAAATAGAAGTAGCGGGGTATGAACCATTACCTGTACTCTGTGGACAAAAAGTATAAAACATTATTCTCTTCAACTCCCACTTAGTACCATCCCAATGGACTGCGTTGTAGGCGTTGGGGTCACAATTGCCAAGTGAGTCCCGCATATATATCTCTCCCACTGCCCAAATGT
>JAIMAZ010000334.1 GCA_023511695.1 Ignavibacterium sp. | reverse complement strand
GTCGGCATCGTCATATGTGTTTAAGATTCATCACCTTATCACTCAAATAAATAAGACAAAATTTGTTTATGAATTTAAACTTGTTTTATAATCCTGGAATAATTTAATATAGAAACTTTTTTATAATTAGTTATTTGTAAAGGCGAGTTTATGAAAAATTAATTTGACATATTTTTTTGTTTTTGATAAGTTTAATTGAGCTCAATTCCTATCACTAATAATATTTCAAGGAGGTACAATGAAAAAGTTACTATTATTGTTCTTCTTGATGTCCTTCTCATATGCACAAGATATGAAGGAATATAGTCCTGTATTATCTGTTCACCCAAGAAGCAACTCTTTTATTGATGCTATTTGGGATGTAAAATTCAATTATAATCTTCAAACAATTACAGGTGGACTTGGAAATGCTGGTGCAGTTTACATCCCTACACTGAATCAGTTTTGGGTTTCCAGATGGTCCACTCCAGCAGGCAGAATCTATGTAATCAGTACAACAGGTACAATAATAGATTCTTTTACAACTTCAGGTTTTACTGGTACAAGAAATATGGTTTATGACCCAGTGAATAATGAAGTTGTATGTGGAAATGCAACAAGTACTTTATGGCGGGTAAATCCAACTACTCGTGCAACAGTCGGGCAAATTACAATGCCCACAAATATCACAGCAAGATTTATCTCCTATGATCCATCAGCGGCTGGTGGTGCAGGAGGTTTTTGGGTTGGTAATTGGAATACGGGTAACTTACACTTTTATCTGGTCAATCGATCTGGAGCGCAAATAGGAATTATAAATAATACCGCAATTACAGGCGTTTATGGAATTGCTTATGATTATTGGTCCCAAGGCGGTCCATATCTTTGGGTTTGGTCTCAAGGACAAGGTCAAGGTTTTCCTCAAAACATTATTCAGATATCTGTTGCAACGGGACAACCAACCGGAATTCAGAGGGAAGTTAAGTCAGATATAGACCCAGCTAATACTAATGCTATTGCTGGTGGACTATTCATTACTGATCAATTAATTCCAGGATTAGTTGTACTCGGAGGCGTTTTGCAAGGCGAACCAGATAGACTTTTCGGATATGAAATTGCTAACCTTGATGCAGGTGTGTTGGCACCGTTTAATTTAGTTTCCCCACCAGATAATGCAAATATTACTACTTTGCCAGGTTCCACTGATCCAGTTGTAATTACCTGGGATACTTCAAGAGCTGGCGCAACTTATAAATGGATTTATGGTTCTCCAACTGTTCCTCCAAGAATTTTAACTATTCCTACTTCTTCAAACAGCCTAACTCTTACTTTAGGAATAATTGATTCAATTTTAGCATCTTTTGGAATACCTCAGGGAGCTACTATACCAGGTCAATGGGATGTATGGGCATTTAGAAATAATCTGCCGCAAAACGATTCTTTAAAATCCTCTAATGGTCCGAGAAATATTAATATCACAAGGGGAATTCCTCAGTTAATTGCTTTTAATTTAGTAACTCCTGCGAATAATACTACTCTAATAACATCACAATTTAATAATAGTCCTGTAAGTATTACCTGGACAAGATCAGGCCAGGGAGTCAGATACAGATGGAAGTTCTGGACAAGCAGCATGAATGACCCGATTCTTAATGTCCCATCTGCAAATAATGGTTTGGATACTTCGTTAACTTTTATTAATTCTTCGATTGATGCTATTCTTGCAGGTCTTGGTATTCAACCTGGTCAATCAATTTCAGGACAGTGGGCTGTTTGGGCCTATAATGAATTGGATTCTCTGAAATCAACTCAAACATTTAATATAACCTTTCAAAGGCAAGGGCTGGGTGAAGTATTAGTTGTATACGACTCAACATTGACTAATGGAAGAATAAGCAGAGATTCTATCATTACTAATTTAAATTTATTAGGAATAACTTATGATTTGTTTAATAAAGGAGGTCAAACTTCAACCAATGTATTCTCATTCAGAAATTATGATAGAATTATCTGGCTTGGAGAAGGAACAAGTGTGATGTCAAATATTCAGAAAGATTCTATCAAAGCTTGGTTGAATTCCGGTACTCCTGATCGAAAAAGAAATCTTATAATTTTTGCAGAAGATATCGGTTATCAGTTTGGCAGGACTGGATCAACATATATTGATCTTGATTTTATGAATAACTACCTTGGTGCAAATTATGTCGCTGATAGACCAACAACCGGTGGAGCTCAAGGATTAATTGGAGATGCGATTAATACTGGATTGGCTGATAGTACTATTGGTACCTGGCCCGATGTATTAAGTGTATTCGGAACCACTTCCCAGGTATTATACAGATTTAGATCAGACAATACTCTTATAAATGCAATTGGAAACAAAAAGCCGAACTTCGAAATAGCTACCTTTGGTGTTGATGTAGAATCATTAAGACGAGCAATTGATAGTCCTCCGGGTTCACCTGTCTATAGAATGTTAACCGGGGCATTAAATTATCTTGTAATACCTGTTGAGTTAAAATCATTTACTGCCACAACTTTCAAAAATTCAGTTACATTAAATTGGTCAACTGCAACTGAAGTGAACAACAAAGGATTCTATGTTCAGAGAAAGACTGGTAATTCTGAATTCCTATCTATTGGCTTTGTTGAAGGAAAAGGAACAACAACTGAGATACAAAATTATTTCTTCTTAGATGTTAATGTTCAGGTTGGAAAATATTATTATCGTTTAACACAAGTTGATTTCGATGGTTCCGTAAATTATTCAGATGCTATTGAAGTTGTTGTCAATCCTCCACTGGAATTCAGTTTATCACAGAATTATCCAAATCCATTTAATCCAACAACTAATATTGAATTTACATTACCTTCTAAATCAAATGTTGTACTAAAGATTTACGATATTATTGGACAAGAAGTGCTCAATGCGATTGACAAAGAAATGGAAGCCGGATATCATAAGCTGAATTTGGATATGTCAAGATTTAGCAGTGGTGTATATTTATACAGAATAGATGCTACTGGTGCTGATGGGAAGAAATTTACAGCAGTTAAGAAAATGATCTTAAGTAAGTAATCGTATTCGATATTTTCTCATCAAAAGCCGACTGATTTTCAG
>JAIMAZ010000034.1 GCA_023511695.1 Ignavibacterium sp. | reverse complement strand
GCATCCAATTCCTTTAGAAGAGTTATATTTTGTTCACTGATACCAAGTATCAATACTTTATTATTAACTTTTACAACAGACAAATATTTTTTTGGCATCAACATCATTGTTGTAAGAATCTTTAGATTATCTGAACTGATTTTACTTCCTTTGAACTGATACTTTTTTACAAACAATAAAACACCATAGAGCAACGCTACGATAAGGAATAATGGAAAAATAAGTTTAAGAATTTCTATGAATGACATCAGGAAATTCCCTTAAACTGTGAGGCAGCATCAGTGAGATTTACAATGCGGATACCGAAGTGTTTATCAATCACAACAACTTCGCCTTCAGCAATTTTTTTATTATTAACATAAATATCAACCGGTTCGCTGGCTAGTTTATCTAATTCAATTACATAACCTCGCTCTAATTCAAGAATGTCTTTTATCTGCATTTGAGTTCTGCCTAATTCGATATAAACATTCAATTGAAGATCTTTAATGAAATTAATTTTTTCACCAGCTTCATAACCCTGAAACTGAGATTCTTCAAATTGCGGAAAATCTGCTGCAGCGGCTGTTTTTGTCGCTGTTGATTTCGTTGTTTGATTTGCTGTTTGTTTGTTTAATTCATCAGCCATATTTATTCCCTTAAAAAGAATTATCTGTTAAAAGATTTTTTGTTACCTTAACTGCTTTATGATTGTTTACAATGCCAGGATAACCATAATAAAAAGTCTTGCCGTTTACTTTTACAGTCAGTTCTTCGTGAATTTTTTTATCAAGAATTATCATATCACCAACTTTTAACTCGAGCATTTCCTGCAAAGTAATTGTTGATTTACCAAGTTCAACTGTAACTGGAAGTAAAACCGAATTGAGCTGCTTTCTGATTAATTCCTGAGCGCTCATTCCGTTATACTTGGTTGGTCTAACGGAAGAAAGTTTTTTTGAAGAAAGTTTTGCAATAATCGGATCGAATGCAAATGTTGCAAAGCAGATATTCATAAAATATGATTTCTCACCAAGTGTAACCTCAAATGTTATCAGAAGCACTGATTCGTTAGGTGAAGTCAGTTGAACGAAATCAACATCTGGTTCAAATCTTTCAGCAACAAACTCATAGTTATCGATAATATGCCATGCTTTCTTCATATCTAACATTACTTTTTCAACAACTGTCTGAAGCACTTTCTGTTCAATCGGTGTAATAATCTTCTGCTGTTTGGTGCTTGTTCCGTTTCCACCCAAAAGTCTATCAACAAGAGCAAGCGCAAGATCAATATTTAGCTCAAGTATTCCTTTAATATCAGTATGTTTTATGTTAAATGTAAACAAGCAAGCTGGATCAGGAACAGACATTACATATTCAGAATAATAAATCTGATCGACTGTATTTACAGTCATATTCACAATTGTCTGAAGCTTTGTTACAAGAAATGAACTGAAGCTTTCAGCAAAGTTCTCGTGAATTGTTCTGATTGTTCTCAGCTGCGTTTTTGATATTCTGTTAGGAAGACGAAAATCGTATGGAACAATTTCGTTTTCTTCTTTCGGCTTTGCTGGCTCTTGCCCGCCGCTTTTCAGAAGATCGTCTATATCTTTTTGTGATACTACTTCCGGCATACTACTGTATTATAAATTTGCTGAAATAAATATTGTTAATTCCAACTCCGGGCATTTTTCTGGATAAATCAGAAATTATTTCTGACTTCAAAGAATCCCGGTAAGCTGTGTTACTTAATTGCGGAACAGTTTTACTTGAAAGCAAAGTAATCACTGCATCTTTTACTATGATTACTTTTTCTTCCATAGTTTTTTTTGCTTCAGGTGTTTTTAAGTCAAATCCTAAACTTGCTAAAACCAAAGTCTTACCATTGGTCTCTGCCGGATTGACTATTATATCATCCAGATTAAAAATATTTTCTCCAATACTTTCAACTGACTTTTCTGAACTATTTCCTTTTTCTTCATCAGATATTTTCTCTTCTGACTGCTGTTCTTGTTTTACTTCTTCTTTATCAGCAGCAATTTGATTTTTAGGAATCAGAATATTTGCTGTGATAAAATAGACGACCACCAACTGGACAATAAAAAGCGGTAGTCCGATTATGAAAAGTTTTGGTTTCATAGCGGAAGTTTTCTTTAGTGTTTCTACAGGTTTCTGTTCTTTATTTTGTTTTTCGTCTTTCATTGCAGCAATAGTTTTTCAACCAATATGCCACGAATTTTTCAACGATTTTCAATTAAACAGAAATCTATATTTGAATAAAGTGGTTATTATTCAACAGATGGTTAAAAAGGGAGCCCTTTGCTGAGCTCCCCTAACGAGGGCTTAGGTGTGTTTATCTAACGAGGTTTGTTATTTCCTGAAGTAATGTATCTGACACGGTTACTACCCTTGCACTTGCCTGAAATCCTCTTTGTGACACTATCATTCTGGTAAACTCCTCAGACAGATCAACATTTGACTGCTCAAGTGCACCGGACTGAATTGTAGTTCCGGTTGTTTCACCCGGATCGCCAATTAAAGGATCACCTGTATTAGCAGAAACGGTAAACATATTTTCACCAACACTTATCAATCCATTAAGATTAGGAAATGTAGCGAGAAGAATCTGTGCAAGTGGTCTGCTTTGACCATTTGTGAATACTCCGATTATGTAACCGTACTTATCAATATTGATATTTGAAAGTGATGCTGCAGCTGAACCATTTTGTGATAATGCTGATACAACAGAACTTGATGATGTCTGTGTGATTCCACTAAATCCTGAACCGAGATTAAGTACAATGTTCTGAGGACTTGCACCACTGCTTGGTGTGAATGTTAAAACAGGTGGATTTGGCGAAATTGATGATATAGAACCGTCCGGATTAAATGTAATCGTTCCGCTTGCGCCGCTTAGAGTTCCATCTGCCGGCGGAACTGTACAGCTCCAGTTCCAGTTATTGTTCGAAGTTTTTGTAAACTTAATTGTAAGAACATGAGGTGAACCAAGTGAATCGAATATTGTTAGTGAACCTGTAACGATTGTAGGTTTTCTGTTTGAATCAACTGTTGAAGCAAGAGTAGTTGAATTACCAGTTTGAGTTACTGAAGTCGGATCAAAGTTAAAGTTAATTCCTAATCCAACATCAGTTATGTTAATTGGTGCCGGAGCTCCACCGTTTATGGTTAACATTTGACCTGTTGTTGAATCAAATACGACTGAAGCAGTTGTTGGTCCATTAACATTATTACCGTTAGCATCTTTTAGAACATAAGTCATGTCATAAGTATCAGCGCCGGTTTTTGTATAGGTTACACTGAAAGTATATGCATTTCCATTTTCATCATAAACCTTATTTGAATCAGTTACAGAGTTGCCAATATTTATGTTAGAATTGATGTTGCCTGTTTGCAAATAGTTTTCAGATCTTGTAAGACTTGAAGAGCTATCGAGATTTCCGCCCCAGGTAATATCTGTTGTTGCAACAGCAGGTAATCGGAGATTAGTGTCTATGATAATATCTTCAAGATAGTTGCCCGGAGGAATAATTCCTTCTTCATTTGCAACTTTACCCTGAACAATAGCACCATTCTGAGAGTTAACTAATCTTCCCTGAGCATCAAAAATGAATGCACCAGCTCTTGAATAGAATCTTTCACCATTGTTTTCAAGAATGAAGAGACCTTTTCCCTGAAGAGCAAGATCAGTTACTATCCCGGTTCCTTCAAATGTTCCTTGAGTCCAGTTTCTGTCAACTGAATTCATCTTCATACCAAGACCAATCTGGAAAGTGTTTGTTCCACCTGCAGTATCAGTTGGATTGGAACCATAACGGATAATTTTGTTGAAAGTATCGCTGAATGTAACACGAGAACCTTTGTATCCGATTGTGTTAACATTAGCAATGTTGTTACTGATTACATCCATCATCGCCTGATGATTTCGTAATCCGGAAACGCCCGAGAAAAGAGAATTTAGAAGTGACATAATGACCTCCTGATAATTTAAGTTTATTGTTAAAAGGTGTCCGACTTCAGTCAGTCCATCGGACCGGGCGTCCTTTTGAGGTCCCGCCCGTAACAGTTAATTAATTTTATGCAAACACTACTGAATCAATATTTGTAAACACATTCTCATTACCGCTTTCAACAGGTAAAGCTGTAATGATAGTTTTGTTCGGGATGTTTACGATAAACGCTGTTGAATTCATCATAACGAGCGAATCTTTTGCTCCTTTTTGTTCAGCTTTTTCAACAGCTGTATTTATCTTCAACATATCATCATCACTCAAACTGATGTTTCGTTCTTCCAAACGTTTCAGTGCGTGATGAGAAAATTTTAGTTTCTCAAGTTCCTGCTGAAATATTGATTCAAAACTTTCAGCAGAACTTTTGTTGCGTACCTGTTCGCCTTCATAATTATTTATTGGCAGAAAAGGTACTTTGATTCCATTTATTTCGTACATTTAGTTTCCTCCGCTTGAAGGTTCATAAATTTCCAGTATATCAGAAAGATTGAATTCGGTTCCATTGATTAAAAGTTTCGTTCCGAATTCAGTGAATCTTACTCCGCCAATTTTTCCAAGAACATACTTACTTGCATTTATCGGATTATCATTTGCATCAACTGCTTCAACTTCAAATCTGTATTTACCATAAGGTACTGTGTTACCATTATTATCGGTAAAATCCCAGTAAAGTTTATTGTCACCAGCATTTGCAGGTGCGTTTTCAATTGTCTTAATCAATGCACCATCTTCATTGTAAATTTTGATAGTCACATTTGTTGCACGGGAGTTTAAACTATAACCAATTGTTTGTGAATCTTGTCCATTAAACTGAAAATTATTCGTAGAAAGTTTTGCTTCTTTACCGATGAATGTAGCAGCTAATGTATTGTTGATTGATTGTGTTAAATAGAAGTTTGCATCAATGCTTGCTTTCATCTGATCATTAAGATTAAGTAATTGTTCCAGTGAACTGAATTGTGCAAGCTGTGCTGCAAACTCGGTTGATTCCATCGGATTAAGCGGATCCTGACTTTTCATTTGTGTAAGCATCAGCTTCAGAAAATCATCTTTACCTAAAGTTGATTTTCCTGCGACGGGATTATTAAAATATCCCAAACCATTTGTAATTCCTGGTTGCATAATTTTCTCCTATGCTAAATATTCATAAGTATTATATCCAAGATTTCTCACAGTTCTTTTATCATCAGCATTTTCAATTTTAGAATTACTTTCCTGTGATTTCTTTTTACTCTTCTGCTTAGTTTGTTCCGAACCTTTATGTTCTTCCGAAGTTACAGTTACATTGACATTATTCAGATTCACACCTTGCTGCGTTAATGTTTCTTTAAGCTGCGGCAGATTATTTACAACAATAACTTTTGTCTGCTCACTGTTAACTTCAATTTTAGCATTCACATTATTATCGTTTGTATCCAAAAATATTTTAATCTTACCGAGCTCTTCAGGAGCTAATTTAATTTCAACCGAATGATTTAGTTTTGAATAACTGACAATCTCGGAACGCTGAACTACTTCCTGCTTATCTAAAATCTGAATAAACTTTTCAAGCGTTTTTGATTCAATAGGATTTTTAATAAAATGTTCAATGATATTTTTATTGTTAATCAGATTAGTTTTTCCTGAAGGAACAAATTCCTGGCGACTTACATTTTGGAATTCATTTCTGAATTCATTGTCCTTTCCAGTTGAGTTGTCAATTTTAGTTTTATCATTTACTTGCTGAAAATGATCGTTAGCTTTTTTCAAATTACTTTCAGAAGAATGCTCAAAAGAATCATTCTTAGTTGATGATGATTCTGCTTTAGCATCTTGTCTTAACGCAGATTTTTCATTTTCAAGATTATCATCAGTGAAGGAATTTTGTTTACTTACCTGAACAAAAGATTTATCCCGTTGTGTGAATTCGTATTTCAAATTCACTTTATTATTGTCGTTATAATTTTCTTTTACTTCAATAATATTTTTTGAGTCGTCCGGAATAGAATTGCTTATTGATACTATTTTCTTCTCACCGGATAATTTTAGATTCATTACTTTTTCATTAATTCCTGATTTTACTTCTGCATCGTTAATCCTGATTGAATCATCTGATTTTTGTGTCAGATTAGAAAATTCTTTCTGAGAATTCCGACTTTCCTTAACGGGTTCATTTTGCTTATCTGATGTTTTGGTTGAATCAGATTTTTTAATTTCAACTCCAATGTTTCTGTCCTTTTCATCTATTTTTTGTCGGATTACATCTCTCTTTTCAGCTGAAAAATTTGTTTGTACTTGCACTTGCTTGATTAAACTTTTCTCAGCTCTTTCAAAAACTAAATCCCAATCCTGATAATCAGCTATTAAAGGCAATCCGGCACGACTAATTCGCGGTTCATTGACAGAAGCAGCGGAAATTTCTGGCAAATCTTTTTCGAAATTATCGTTCATAGTATTTTTTAATGAAGGAATATTCTTAAGTGATTGATCTGTAAGTGAAACCCTGTTTGAGTTTGATTCATTGAGTCTCTGAGAAACAGGCGCAGTTTCAATTTTAACTTTATCAGCACTTCTCACATCAGGTTTAATATCCTGCTGGAAATGATATTCATTTGGTTTTGACTTTATAACAATCTTCACTTCACCAAGATTTTTATCTTTAAGTTCATTCAACTCCAAAGAATTTTTATTTGAAAATGTCTTCTCATTTATTAATTCTTCATCAAATTCAAATATAACTGTCGAATTATTTTTCATTTCATATTTGCTTGTTGTAATAGTCTTCACTGAACTGTCTGGCAACTTCAGATCAATCTTATTTTCTTCAGAAGATTTATGAGTAGTTTCTTTATAGTTCGGAATTACAGGGGGTAATTTTGTTTCAGCTTTTTCATTAGAAGGTTTTACATCGATTACATTTTTTGGTTCATAATGAAGCGAATCATCTGATATTGTATTTGGTTTAACTATAAAATTTTCTTCCGTTCGAACGAACTTTTTTTGAGCTGCTTCTGCTCTGATATTTTTTTCAGATGAATTTTCAACATTCATAGCAGGAATTTTTTCGGAGGATTCATCAGTTAGTGTCTCAACTGATTGAAAACTTTCATCTGACTTTGAGGAAATATTGGCAATGTTTTCCTGGTTTTGTGTCGGTTCAGAGCTTAATGTTAATGATTTAAAACCTTTTGTATCCAGACTTACATTTTCAACATCAAATAAAATTTGTTTTCCATTGGCTCCGATTATAAAAGAAAATGATGAATTATTATCAATTAGTCCTGATAGATACTCTGTGAACTGAGATAAGTTTTTTTCATTTAACCTGACTGTCTCAATCAGATTTTGGGAAACATATTTTATCTCAACATTATTAACCTGTTTATCGGAATTACTGCTCAAAATATTTTTGATTAAGCTTTCAATGCTTTTTACAAATTGCGTCTTATCAGAAAGAATTTTATTCAACGATAAGTTAATTTGTTCGGTTCCGGTTTCAGATTGATTACCTGGTTCCAAAAATAATTTATAAAGTTTTTCAATATGATTGATTTCATTTGCGGCTTTGGAAACTTTTACTTTATCCAAAGGTGATGAATTTGCGATGAAAATTGTTTTATGATCGAGTAAGGTTCCGCCAATATTTTCAGAAATAAAAATGGAATCACTATCAGATGTTTTTACTTTTATTATTTCTGAAAACAAATAATTAAAACCTTCGCCAACCTCATTGGTAGGTTGACTCTCAGTTTTTGGATTTAACAGCTTTGACAGGAATAATGAATTAATAAACATTAGTCATACCTTATAATTCTTTGAGCAACTTCCGGACTTAATTCAGAAACGATTTTTGCAGCACTTTTCTTATTCATTGAGTAGATTATATCTCTCGCTACATTATCGGAATAGTTCTGAATTATTTTAGAAGCTTTAGCAGGTTCCATCTGTTCTAAAAGTTTAGAAACTTTTTTTAACCAGTTCTGATAAGTTGAATCTTGCTTTTGCTGTTTTGATTCCTGAGTTTGAGTAAGATCATCAGAAGCAAACTTCGGTTCTATTTTTTCTTTTTCAGGTTCTGGTTTCTTTTCTAATTGTGCTTCCAGTTCTTTTTTGGAAATTTGTTTCATTTCGGGTTTTACATCTGCGTTTTTAATAAAATTATCTTCAGTCTTCATTGCGACTTCACCTGAATCTTTAATAGCTTCTTCCACTTGCAAAGAATCATTTTTTTCTTCAGGCGGATTTAATTTCGCTTCCGAATTATTCTTTGTTTGTGTATTAAGAGAATCTTTTAACTCACCTGTTACCTGATTTCTTGGAGAAAAATCAAATTGAAAAATATTGTTGTACTGTCCATTCAGATAGATAATTGCACCTGTAACAACAACGAATGCAAATAAAAACGGTACTGTATTCAAAATGTATGATTTCATTTTTTATCCCGACTAAAATTCTGAATAGCAATTTCATCAAATTGTTTGAGTTCAGCTTTATTTTCTTCTTTAATGAATTCAGCTTTCTGATGTTCTTCTAATTGATTCAAGATTTTTTTCTCTTTTGCTTTTTGCATCACTTCAGAAATTTTTCTTTTCTTTTCCTGTTCAAGTCTGTTCAATTCAGCTTCTTCATTTTTAATTTTAAGTGAAAGCGAATTTTTATATCCACCTAAAAATTTCAGCTCCGACGCAGTCATTCTTGGCTTAATACTGTTTCTCAAAGAGTTAACCTCATCAATCAGTTGTTCCCGTATTTTCTGATGATCATTAATAAAATTATTTATAGCAGCTAATTCACGTTTAGCTTTCTTTTCGTAATTTTCTTTAACTCTCTTAACTGAATCAAGTCTGAAAATAAATTTTGCCATAGCTTCACTTATAATTGAATAATTTCGTTTAATCTTTTAATTGTTGAATTATAATCTGTCTTCTCGAACATATCCTGTCTTAAAAAAGATTTTAACTGAGAAATTTTTGAAAGCGCATGATCAATTGCCGGATTGTTGCCTTTCACATAAGCTCCAATATTTATGAGATCTTCGGCTTCTTTATAGGTTGCAAGAATCTCGTTAAAGATTTTTATTCTTTCACGATGTTCATTCGTAGTAATATCAGGCATTACTCTGCTTACACTTTGCAACGGATCAACAGCAGGAAACTGTCCGCTGTTTGCAAGACGACGCGAAAGAACAATGTGTCCATCAAGAATTGAACGAGCAGCATCTGCGATTGGTTCTGTAAGATCATCACCATCAACAAGAACATTGTATAAACCTGTAATTGAACCTTTGTCAGAAGTTCCGGCCCTTTCTAGGAGTTTCGGAAGAGTTGCAAAAACACTCGGAGTGTATCCTTTTGTAGTTGGCGGCTCACCAATTGCCAAACCAATTTCTCGCTGGGCCATCGCAAATCTTGTAACAGAATCCATCATAAGCAGAACATCCATTCCTAAATCACGGAAGTATTCTGCTATCGTAGTTCCAATGTAAGCACCTTTCATTCGGATTAAAGCAGACTTATCACTTGTTGCAACTACAACAACTGATCTTTTTAATCCTTCTTCACCAAGATCGCGTTCAATAAATTCACGAACTTCTCTTCCTCTTTCACCAATCAAAGTGATTACATTTACATCTGCATTTGTGTTGCGGGCAATCATTCCAAGAGTAACGCTTTTACCAACGCCGCTTCCTGCAAAAATTCCCATCCGCTGACCTTTACCGATTGTGAGCAATCCATCAATTGCTCTTACACCGGTTTGAAGCGGAGTATCAATTCTTTTACGATTCAATGGATTAGGTGCTTCACGATAAATAGATCTGTATGAAGTTACTTTTAAATCACCTTTACCATCAATTGGATTTCCAAGCCCATCAATTACTCTTCCGAGTAATTCCTTACCAACACCAACTGTAAAGGATTTTCCTTCTGCTATAATTTCTGATTTGGGAGAAATATTATGAACTTCTCCCAAAGCTACCGACAAAACTTTCCCATCTTTGAATCCTACTACTTCAGATTTGCAAACTTCATTCCCGTTACGATCAATGATTGAACAAATTTCACCAAGAGAAACATTCGGTCCAACAGATACAATAACCAATCCGATTACATCACTAACTTTACCGCTGAGTTTTATTGTCTCAGTATTTCGGATAATTCTTTTATATTTTTCAATCTGCTCAGTTATCATCATCGGATTTTATTAGTTCTTCAAGTTTTCTTTTAAGCTCATTCAATCGAGAGGAAATTCTTGCATCTGCATTGCCTATTTCTGTTTCAACAAGACAACCACCTTTATCAATCATCTCATCCTTTTCAAATCTTATTTTCGAAACATCAATGCTTTTGTTAATCTCTTTCAGGTCATTTGTTACAGTTTCAAAATCCATAGGATTTAATTTTATAATGATTTCGTTTGCAGTTAATACTTTTTTCAAACAACTATCAATCAGATTGATAATCGTGGATTCTTTCTCTATTTCTCTTTGAACAATTTTTTCAGCTATTGCAAATGCTGTATCCAATACTGCTTTGTTAAAATTTTCATTCAACAACTTGTTCTGTTCATAAAGCTGGTTCATCAGCATATCAAGTTGTTCATATTTTGATTTAAGCTTTTCAAGAAACTCGTGCTGTAGTTTAGCTACTGCTTCTTTTTGTCCGTCGTTAAATCCGGTTATATATCTGTTATGAAGTTCAATTTCGATTGAGTTATCCTTTCTATCATTTTCAATCGGAGAAAATGATTCATCACTAATCTTAATATTTACTCTGGCAGATTTTCCGTTTAGCTTAATCACATTAGACATAAACATCCTCTTTACTTCCGCGCATATTGAGAGAAATCTCTCCGCTTTCCTCCAGACTTTTAACTATGTCAATTATCTTTGCTTGTGCTGCTTCAACTTCTTTCAGTTTAACCATTCCCATATACTGCAATTCTTCTTTCAACAGATCAGCAGCTCTTTCAGACATATTCGAGAAAATTTTGTTTCGAAGAGTTTCATCAGCAACTTTGAGTGCAAGTGCAAGATCTTTTCTATCAACTTCTTTAAGAATTTTTTGTATGTCTTTATCCTGAATGTTCACAATATCTTCGAACATAAACATCAGTCGTTTAACTTCTGTTGCCACATCCGGGTCATTGATTTCAATTTGTTCCAGAATTTCTTTGGTGAGATTTACATTTAATCTATTCAAAATATTTGCAAGACTTTTTGAGCCACCAATTTTGCTGACTGATTGGCTGAGTGTTGTTCCTGCCATTTCATCAACTACTTTTTCAATTTGCTTTAAGGTTTGCGGAGATACTTTTCCTAAAGTTGCAATACGATATGCCACATCAGCTCTTAATTCCGGCGGGAGTTCTTTCAATGCTTCTGCAGTTTGATCAGGATTAAGATGTGAAAGAATTAGTGCAATAGTTTGAGGATGTTCCTTATTCAGGAATGACACAAGCTGCACAGAATCAGCTTTCTTCAAAACATCAAAACCCTTTAAAGTTGTAAGTGATTTAACTTTATCAACAATTTCAATTGCTTTGTTCATTCCGAAAGATTTTTCAAGGATTGCCTGAGCATACTCCAAACCACCTTCAAGAACATATTCTCTTGCAGTAACCATATCGTAAAAGTCCTGCATTATCGAATCAACAACCTTTGAAGGAATATTTTTTACTCTTGTAATTTCTGCAGATATTTTTTCAACCTGTTCAGGATCAAGATATTTCAATACAGCAGCAGCTGTTTCAATATCAAGTGCAATCATCAGAAGTGCTGCTTTTTGAATTCCATTAATCTGATCCTTACTGAGGATATCTTCTTTATACTGTTGCTCACTCATTTTCGTGCAACCATGTATTGATTAGTTTTGCTGCTTCAGTTGGATTTTTGGAAACATAGTTCTGGATTTTTTCCTGTCGTGTTTTCTTTCTTATTGCTTCATCTGTTATTTCATCTTCAATATCTCCAATCGGAAGTAAATCTTTTTTCTTTTTAATTTCATTTAAAGCGCCGGGCAATTTGTTTTGTGTTAACATTTGGGATCCTCCTCCTGCAGTTGCAGGGCTAAGTTCACTTGGAATTGTTCCTAAAAATATTTTTTCAGTTTTAAGTTTCGACATCAGACCTTTTAACAGAAATATTGATGCACCGATTGCAAGAAGAACTAAAACCAAATTTGAAATTCCGTTTGCATCTTCAAACCAGGGAGATGATTCTTCAATCAATTCATCAGTTGGTTTTGTTTCGAATGGCAGATTAACTATTGATATCTGATCATTTCTCTCCGGATTTACACCAACAGCACTTTTAATTAATTCTTCAATTTTCTTCAACTGCTCCTGAGAACGAGGAACATATTCAATTACAGTTTTACCATCTTTCTGAACTTGTTTGGGAACATCATTTATTACCGCAGCAACACTTAATCTTAAAACATTTCCGGTACCTTCAACAACACGCTGTACTGTTTTACTTATTTCATAGTTTGTCGTAACATTTTCAGTTGATTGCGCAGAGGTATCACCAATTGCTTTCCCAACATTAGAAGATTTAAGTGTTTGCTCACTTACAACTACTTGCGATTCGGGATCGTAAAGCTCCATTGTTTTTTCAACCTGGTCGAAATTTAATTCTGCATTTACTTGAACAAGAGCATTTCCATAACCAAGCACATTATCAAGAATAGATTGAGCTTTTTGTGCGAGATAGCTTTCGACAGAATTTTTAATTTCATATTGCTTGGAAGAAGAAACAGTTAAATTTCCTTCGCTGTCTTCTTTCCAAAGTAATCGTCCGTGTGTATCAATTAAAGTTATATTGTTTGTTGAAAGTCCTTCAACAGCGCTTGCAACAAGATTGACAATTGCCATTGCACTTGTTCGCTGAAGTTTATAATTATCTCTCAGCTTAAGAACAATCGAAGCAGTTGGCTGCTTTTGTTCATCACGAAAGATTGTTCTCTCCGGAAAAACTACATGAACTCTTGCACCTTCAACACCATCTTGTCCAAGAATTGTTCTTGCCAGTTCACCTTCGAGCGCTCTTTTGTAATTTAATTTTTGCATAAAGTCAGACATTCCCATTGTAGATTTATCGAACAGCTCATATCCAATTGTTCCTGAGGTTGGTATTCCTTTTCCGGCAAGTTCAAGTCGGGTTTCGTACAATTTATCTTTAGGAACTTTGATTACTGTACCGTTATCTTCAATCTTGTAGGGAATTTTCTGAGCATTCAGATATTCAACTACTTTTGATGCATCCTGCTGTGCAAGATTTGAATATAAAACTGAGTAAGCCGGCTCATTCATCATTGTTACGAGAATGATAATGAGAACCATTGTTATTACTGCAGTTCCGCCAATCAGTACCTTTTGTTGAATCGAAAGTGAGTTTAGTGCTTTTGTTAATGCTTCAGTTGGATTTTTACTCATAACTTTAAATTGACATTCTTGTTAATTCGCGATACATATCAATTGTTTTATTCCTGATTTCCATCAGAAGTTCTAAACTCGTTTTTGCCTTTTCACCTGCAATCATAACTTCGTGAATCTCTACTCCATCGCCATTTATAAAATCCTGGGTTATCTGAGAAGATTTCAGTTGATCATCATTCACTGAGCCAATAAATTCACCAAGAACATTTCCGAATCCGGAAACATCTTTTGTCTGCTTCTGAGCTTCCTGAATAAGCGAAGGTAGTCTTCCGCCAATTGATTCAATTGCCATTTTATCCTCTCCTGTCGAAATGTGAACCGAGTTTTATATTATTAACTTTACCGGACTTACCATAAAAACTGTATTCCATAATTTCTGAACTTTGATCCGGATACAATTGTGCAAAGAATTGTTTTTCCTTTTCATTTAGAACTTCGTCTGATGATTTTGCAGATTGAGAATAAGTTCTGTTTATTCTGCTGTTAACAGAAATATTATTAATAAAATTTTGCGTAAGGTTCTGACCTACTTTCATTTTTTAAATCTCCAATGAATCTTTTGCCATTTGCTTGGAAGCATTGAATGCAGTGAGATTTGCTTCATAGCTTCTTGAAGCAGCAATCATATCAATCATCTCAGTTATTGTGTTGATGTTCGACATTTGCACATAACCATTTTCATCAGCATTCGGATGTTCAGGCATGTAAACTATATCGCCAGGAGTGTTATCTTCAGAAACTTTAAATTCAAGATCAGAAGTTGAACTTGATTTATTCGTAGTGATTGTTGGGTTTTGAATATGGTTCGGATTTGTAGTTGCAAGCTTCATGGTTTTTGAGAAATCAACTACCTGTTGGTTTAATACATTTTTCTTTTGAGTTACATTAAGAATTTTTCTTTTAACTGGTTGACCATCAGCAGTACGGACTGAATTTCCATTTGCAAGATTCTCAGCTATCAGATTCATCTTTTTGCGCTGAACACTCAATCCTTTTGCACTAATTCCGAAGCCGAGAATGTTGTCGCCAATTTTCATAATTTACCTCCGCCTTTAATTACATTTTGAAGCCCGCGATAGTAATCGCCGATTTTCTTTGAAGAGAATCTGAAAAGAATTGCATTTGATGCTAACTCGGACATTTCTTTATCAATATCTACATTATTAACTCCTGAAACATTTTCTATCCCTTTATCCTGATAAATCTGAAATTGATTTTCATTCATTGGAAGAAAGCTTATATGCCTGGGATTTGTAGTTCTTAATTGATTCATTTTTGTATCAAGCATATCCTGAAAGGAAACATCTTCTCTTCTGTAATTTTCTGTACCGATGTTTGCAATGTTCTTGCTTATAACTTTGTTCTTGACTGAGCAGTAGTCAATAAATTTTTCCAGAAGTTTTATTGTCGGTGTATTCATTACCTTAAACCTGTTTTGTTAATGCAGTGACAAATATGATACCACGCAAATTGGTTTCAATAGAAGAAGTTTTTTTGATTTATGCTCAGATCAGTTGGCTAATTATAAACAACTGTTAGTTATTACTCATTGAAACAGTTCATGAAAATAATTTTAGTGTTATAAGAAAAAGTAAAGTTGAAATTAAAAATAAGAGAGAGGAACCGCCTCACCTAAGTAAGGCGGCTCATCGGAGGGAGCTATGCTATGCGTTAAACTATTCGCCGTAATCCAGAATGATTGATTTTGTTTGTCCGCAGCTGCAAATAAATTTTATTTCACGGACATTGTTATTTTCATCTTTATTAAGTACGATTTTTATGCCGTCAATATCCTCTTCTTCGAAAGAAATCTTTGTCTTTCCTTCAAGATGAAGTTCTTCGGACTTTATAACATTTTTTCCGCTTTTTAATCCATTTGAATTTATTACTTCAAACAACATTTCCTGCATAAGCTAACTCACGATTAAATATATTATTTATCTGAAAAGCGATTTTATCTAAAGGCAGTATTAAATCTGCCAGATTGTTATCAACGATAGCTCGAGGCATTCCATAAACAACACTACTTTCTTCATCCTGTGCAATTACAAAACCACCAAGCTGTTTAAGTCTTCTGACCGCTTCCAAACCATCTTTGCCCATACCTGTCATAATTATCGGAAGAACCGAATTACCATAAACATCAATCATCGAATTTAAGGAAACATCCACGCAAGGTCTGTACAATGTATTATCGGGATTTTCTGAAATTTTTATAGTCACCTTTCCTGCGGTTTGATTAACAAACAAATGTTTACCACCTGGAGCGAAATAGACTTTTGCTGGTTGAAGAACATCTGCATCTGATGCTTCTTTAACAGTAACTTCACTAAGCTTGTTTAATCTTTCTGCCAATGAATTTGTAAACATCGGTGGCATATGTTGTACAACTATTACCGGAACCGGTAAGTGTGCATACAAGTGAGGAATTACTTTTTGCAGAGATAGTGGTCCTCCGGTTGAAATACCAATAAGAATTGCTTTTATATCAAACTTCGGAAACCAAACCCTGTCTCTTATACAAATCACCGAGCCCACGAGACACGAC
>JAIMAZ010000333.1 GCA_023511695.1 Ignavibacterium sp. | reverse complement strand
GCTGCCTCCCGTAGGAGTCTGGACCGTGTCTCAGTTCCAGTGTGGCTGATCATCCTCTCAGACCAGCTACCGATCGTTGCCTTGGTAGGCCGTTACCCTACCAACTAGCTAATCGGCCGCAAGCTCATCTTTAGGCGTCGTATAGACTTTAACAACATATCCATGTGGATCCGCTGCATCATCCGGTATTAGCCCAGATTTCTCTGGGTTATTCCGAACCTAAAGGTAGATTACTTACGTGTTACTCACCCGTGCGCCACTTTACTCGGGATATTGCTACCCCTTTCTCGTAGACTTGCATGTGTTAAGCACGCCGCCAGCGTTCGTCCTGAGCCAGGATCAAACTCTCCGTAGTAAAATTTGATAAACCTGTGTAATCGTTAGATTTTTTGGGTTGTGGAATTGACTGGCTTCATTTCTCACTCTATCAAAGAACACTCTGTAAAACCTTCATTAAAGAAGGGCTTCAAATATATAGGACTTTTTTCTTTTTGTCAAGAAAAACATCAAAATAATTTTTAAATCACTTACCTAATTGTACTATAAGTAACAGAACAGTTGCAATGCTACCTATTATGCTAAAATATCCGGCTAATTCCATAGTTAATGTACGGAATGATTTAATTCTTTCTTTCGGAATAAAGATATAATCACCCTCTTCAACTGTCACATTTTTTTCTGCAGGGATCCAGTTTCTTGAGCTTCCTTTTATTATCATTATTTCATCTTCAGCATATTCGCCTAAACCACCGGCTTGTTCAATATAATATAAATAATCTTTCCCTTCAACAAATTTAACATGTCCGGGGTTTGAAACTTGTCCAAATACATAAACAGTGTTTCGTTTAGGAGGAATTATTATTACATCACCCGGATAAACAATAAAGTTATAAATTTCATATTTTTCATCAGATATCTTGGAAAAATCTATTGCGCTACCTTCATTTAATACACGATATTGATTTTCTGCCTGAAAATAGTATTGATCTTCCTCAACTAAATTAGACATTCTGAACATCATAGCCTGTTCATAATTTACAATTCTATCTACCAGTTCTCTATCATTATTTAATAATTTTTCGTCTATCTTAATACCATATTGCTTTTCAAGCAGAGTTGTTACGCTATTACCCCGGAAGAGTCTTGCTCTTACTAAAGATGCATTCTCTGTAAAACCTTTTGTTTGTTTAATCACTTCTCCAAGCTTGGTACTGTTTCTTGTTACCGGAACATAACCTGGTTGAATTACTTCTCCCAACACAAGAGCAAAAAATTCTTTTCTTTGTGTTTCTTCTGCAAGCACAACAATTTGATCTCCGCGTTTTAATGGAAAGTCGTCGTTAATTCCTATATCAATAATCTCATTATTGCGTCCATCATAAGTTAATCTATATATCTTTGCTTTTGTTACATTTTCATATGCTTTATTTATTCCTCTGGCTAATTCAATAATATCTTTAAGTTTATCTCCATCAACGAACAGAAATTTGCCGGGACTATTAACTGCCCCTGTAATTGAAACAAAATTTCTTTCTATATCATTTGGAGGGAAAATAATTACATCATCATTTTTCAGATAAGGATTATTTTTAAAGTCACCATCAATTCTGAATTTTGCTAAATCCAGAATGTACTCTTCTCCAGTTGATCTTTTTAACAATACACCTCTCAGAGAATAGTCCGAGAGTTCTTTTTTAATCTTCTCGAGCATTGTCTGATCTGTTGCTGTCCTAAGACTTCGTTCAAGGGACTGAGAATAAATTCTGGTTACGAATTGATCAACTCTTTCTGTTACAGAGGCAGGGAATGTTCCGGTAACAGGAAACTGTCCACCAATGGTTACAGAAATTGTGTTTGCTACAATCATACTAGAGTTTTGTGTCCTTTCATTCGTTTGAGCAAATGAAAGTGAAAAACAGAGAATAAAGAATAGATAAATGTAATTTTTCATGTTGTACTATCTGTTTGAATATTGTTCTGAATAATATTTTAAGTAATCACCGGTAAGGATTCTTTCCCACCAGGTTTTATTTTCTAAATACCAGTTAATTGTATGTTCAATAGCTGACTCGAATGTAAATTCCGGATTCCAGCCAAGTTGATTTTGGATTTTTGAAGAGTCAATAGCGTACCTTCTGTCATGTCCTGGTCTATCCTTAACAAATTCGATAAGGTCTTCACTTTTGTTGAGATGTTTTAAAATTAATTTTACAATCTGAAGATTCGGCATTTCATTGCTTGCACCAACATTATAGACTTCACCAACTTCACCTTTTTCAAAAACTAATTCAACAGCTTTATTATGATCAATTACATATATCCAATCACGTACATTCATTCCATCGCCGTAGATAGGAAGTTTTTTATTGTTCAAAGCATTAATGATCATAAGTGGAATTAATTTTTCAGGAAACTGATAAGGACCATAATTATTTGAACATCTTGTAATAACAACCGGCAATCCATAAGTATGATGATAAGCCATAACCATCATATCAGCAGCAGCTTTACTGGAAGAATATGGACTATTTGGCGATAATGGTGTAGATTCAGTAAATAAACCGGTTGGTCCTAAACTTCCATAAACTTCATCAGTGGAAATTTGTAAAAACTTTTCAATATTATATCTGCGCGATGCTTCTAGCAGAACATTTGTTCCTATAACATTTGTACGATAAAAAACTTCTGCGCCAAGAATACTTCTATCTACATGAGACTCAGCAGCAAAATTTATCACATATTTTATCTTATACTTTTCAAATAAGAAGTTTACTAATTCAATATTGGTTATATCACCTTTAACAAAAACATAATTCTTGTTTGATTCAGATTCTTTCAGATTTTCCAGATTTCCTGCATAAGTAAGTTTATCGAGATTTATTATAAAATAATCATCTCTGTTTTTAAGGATGTAATTGATAAAATTACTACCAATAAATCCTGCACCGCCTGTAACTAATATATTTTTCATATTAAAATGAGAAGAAACCTCCAAAGACTCCAAGTTGAATAAAAAATGATTTACTGTTTAAGTTATCAGGAACACCGTTAATTACCTGATCGTTATTAGCCTTCCAATCGCCTGCAAATGAAAAAAGATAACCAGTACC
>JAIMAZ010000332.1 GCA_023511695.1 Ignavibacterium sp. | reverse complement strand
AGTTGGCAAACATTAAAGGTTTATGATATTCTAGGAAATGAAGTTGCAACATTGGTTGATGAAGAAAAACCTGCGGGCAGTTATGAAGTAGTTTTTGATGCTTCTTCATTACCAAGTGGAAATTATTTTTATAAGCTATCTGCCGGTGATTTTATACAAACGAAAAAAATGGTTTTAGTAAAGTGAAGTATAAAGAGTTTCACAACATCTGTCTGAATTAAAACCATTAATTTTTTAATTTAAAGTCAAATTGAAAATGGTTTCAGTTAGTGGTCATAAAATTAAATTTATCTTTAACTATGAATATCAGGAGGTAATTATGAAGGTTAGATATAATTTAATTTTCTGCTCCCATTATTTTAAAGTACTTTTATTTTTTTTCCCTATCATTTTAATATTGTTTAATAACGAACTACAATCGCAATCATCTTCAAGCTTGTTTCAAAATGTTTGGTATGGATATAATACCGGGGATTTTTATCCGGATAGATATCCAACATCAGCAGTATTAGAGGATTTTGATAACGATGGAAATCTTGATGTTGCGGTTACAAAATTTCCTTTCAATAGCGGTTTTACATTATTACTCAATGATGGTAACGGAATTTATCTTTCCAAATTTCATTTCAACTCACAACAACCATCCCAAGGTATAGTCTCTGCTGATTTTAATAATGATGGACTAAAAGATATCGCATTAACCAACACCGGGGCAAATTACGAAGGAAATTCAATATCGGTTTTTCTAAATCTTGGAAGCGGAATTTTTAGCAGTCCATTAAATTATAATGTTGGTTTAGGTCCTGTGGGAATTACAACAGCTGACTTTAATTCTGATGGATACTATGACATAGCAGTTTCAAATTACAGCTATCTTGGACAAGGAAATACCATCTCATTATTATTAAATAATGGTAATGGTACATTTAATCAGCAGTTAACTTTTCAAACTGGCAACGGACCTTTTAATATTAAAGCTGCAAAAATCAATTCTGATACACTTATCGATTTGGTAGTTGCAAATAACTCACAAAAATTAAATGTTCACTTGAATACCGGAGGCAATAATTTTTCCGCAAGAACAGAATATAATGTCTTCTCAATTTGGGCTAATGATTATTACCCCAACATTGAATTATGCGACTTAGACAATGATTTCGATATTGATATCATTTATTCAAGCACACGAACCTGGGATGGTAATCGTGGATTACTTGCATATTTCAGAAATAATGGAGATGGAACTTTTTTAGCTCCTTTACAAATTCAACTCGAAAACTTTACTTCTGGTGCTGTTAACATTAAAGCATCAGATTTGAATTCAGATGGCTGGAATGATTTGGTAACAGCTGAACTCTCCGCTGGTTTTTACGGATTTCAAGTTATTTTAAATAATGGCTCCGGTGGGTTTTTGCAAGCAAAAGGTTATACTTCGGGTAAAACCTGTTGGGATGTTTTGGTGGGTGACGTTGATAATGATCAAATTCCCGATGTAATAACCACGGATAACTCATCTGTTCAGATTACAGTTCACAAAAATTTAGGTAACGGGACATTTTTTATACCTCAACTTTATTTGGTTAACTCCTCGTCTGCTTTTATTGATGCCGCTGACATTGATAATGATGGTGATCTGGATTTAATAACCTCTGCTAGTGGAAGAACTCGTGTTGGTTCTCAGGTTGCAATATTAAGAAACAACGGTAGCGGAACTTTTGCAACAAGGCAAACAATTCCTATTAGATCTGGCGGCATTCAGGCAAAGCTAAGGGATATAAATAATGATGGGCTTGTCGATATAATTTGTGGAACTTCTATTCAATCACCACCATACGATTTTCATTTTTCATTAAATAATGGAAATGGTTCATTTGGACCAATGCAAACCATTTCTATTGGTTCTTGTGGTTGGTATGATATTAATGCTTGTGATATTGATAATGACAACGATCAGGATATTTTACTTACTGAGTGGTTAAGCTGTCTGGGTATTCCACAATCAGGAAGAAGAATCTTCATCTTAAAAAATAATGGCAATGGAATATTTGCATCTCCCTATTTTATTTTAACCGATGGGAATGTTTCAAGTATTGAGAGTGGTGATTTTAATTCGGATGGTAATATTGATTTGGTCGTTGGCCAACCTTCTGGGATAGGAATATTTCTTGGAAACGGTGATGGAACATTTCAGAATCAATCTATTTATCCAACTGATGGTAAAAACATCGAAGATATAATTGTAAATGACTTCAACAATGACAATTATCTTGATATTGCAGCAAGCACATTTTTTGAAGAATCTGGTATGAGTGTTTGGTTGGGAAATGGCGATGGAACTTTTCAATCTTCTCAAAATTACACAGGTGCAACCGTATGGGATTTGCTTAATGTTAGTGGAATAGCATCAGGTGATTTAGATAATGATAATGATCTGGATATATTAGTGGGAAATGCATCATCTAATACCGTTTCATTCTATAAAAACAATGGCAATGGCAATTTTACATTTGAGTTTCGATTTGGCGCTTATTGGCTAGCATTTTCGCCATATATCGCTGATTTTGACAGTGACAATATTTTGGATTTGGTTTATTTGGTATCAGTACCCCCTGGTGGTCTTTCAACTGCGGCAATTTTTCTGAAAGGCACCGGATTAATTGTACCTGTTGAAATAACTTCATTCACAGCTTCTGTAATTGCAAATGATGTCCACTTAAACTGGTCAACAGCAACAGAAACAAATAACCGTGGTTTCGAAATACATCGTAGTGTCATTCTGAACGGAGTGAGGAATCCTGTGTGGGAATCTGTTGGTTTTGTAAAGGGCAATGGCACTACTACTGAACCAAAGAATTATTCTTTTGTTGATGAAGGTCTCGCATCAGGTAAATATGTGTACAGGTTAAAACAAATTGATTATGATGGTTCTATTGAATATTCTGATATTGTTGAAGCAACTATAAATGTTCCTGAAAAATTTGAACTTGATCAGAACTATCCAAATCCATTTAACCCAACAACAAAAATTAGTTGGCAGTCGCCAGTCAGCAGTTGGCAAACATTAAAGGTTTATGATATTCTAGGAAATGAAGTTGCAACATTGGTTGATGAAGAAAAACCTGCGGG
>JAIMAZ010000331.1 GCA_023511695.1 Ignavibacterium sp. | reverse complement strand
GAATAAGAAGGCCTGAAGCAAAATAATTGTTGCACCACTTGGTACATCAAGATAGTAAGATATCCATAAGCCAAGAATTGCAGTTAAGATTCCGAATATAATTGAGAAGATAGTCATTCTGCTGAATGATTTGTTAACCAGTCGCGATGCAGCCGGCGGAATTACAAGGAATGCAGCAATCAGAACTATTCCAACAACTTTAATTGAAACTACAATAGTAACGGCAATTAAAACACTAAGTATATAATCATCAAACTGAACCGGAACTCTGTCTGCCTGAGCAAGTTCTCTGTCAAAAGAAGTATAAGCCCATCTTTTCCAGAAAGGTGAAAAGATAACTGTGACAAGAATAAGAATTGCCGGCGCAATTACATCAGTTAAAGACACAGCGAGAATAGAACCAAATAAATAATTAAACGCATCGCTTGTGTATTGTCTTTTCATAAAAATGAAAATAATTCCCAACGCCATTGAAACAGAAAAGAAAATTCCAATAGTTGTATCACCCGCAAGATTAGTTTTGTTCTTAACATAAGTAATTCCGATTGCAACAAGCACTGTAAAAGGAACAGCAATTAAAAGTGGTTCCTGATCAAGTAAAATTCCCAGAGCAACACCACCAAATGCTGCGTGCGCAAGTCCACTGCCTAAAAATCCCAATCCGCGCTGAACAACAAAAACTCCATAATAGCTTGCAAGAAAGCTGACAAGAATTCCGGCAATCAAAGCGCGCTGCATAAATGGTAGTAAAATAAATTCAAACATAGAATTAATAATTTCTTATTTTATGTTCGTGACCAATATGACCAAAAGCTGTTCTGAGATTATTTTCACTCAATGCTTCTTCCGGATGTCCGAAGCTTACCTGCTTTCTGTTAAGAAGCAGAACATAATCAGAATGATGATGAGCCACATGCCAATCGTGTGTAATCATCAGAATTGTCGCGCCGGAATTTTTCTGATAAGCTTCGAGAAGATTGTAAAGATCTGCTTCACCAATTGCATCAATGCCAGTTGCGGGTTCATCGAGCACAACAAGTTTTGGATTGCGAACAATACTTCTCGCAAGACACACTCGTTGAAGTTCACCACCGGAAAGCTCAGTTATTGAACGAAGAGCAAGGTGTTCTGATTTAACCATTGATAACGCTTTAAGCGATTTTTCTCTGTCACTTCCTTTTACTGACCAAGGCCATCTTCTCATCAATCCTGATGCAACAAGTTCAATTGAAAGTGCAGGAAAGTTTCTGTCCATTGTTTTTATCTGCGGAACATATCCAATCAATTGCGGCTCAACTTCATCAGGATCTTTTCCAAAAATTTTTACATCACCGTTGTAATTTTTGATTAATCCAAGAAGAATTTTCATCAAAGTAGTTTTGCCGGCGCCATTCGGTCCAACTACTGATACAAATGAATTTTCGGGAATTTCAAAATTCAAATTCTCAAGAATTTTAATATCACCATAACTGAGCGAGAGATTTCTTACTTCAACGGCATTCATTGCAGTGCTTTAAGAATTAAATCAAAATTATGTTTAATTATATCTTCATAAGTCATCAGGTTACCAACTCCACCCATTGGATCTAACTCTGTAACCTTAACATTAACAGACTCTGCAAGTATTTTAGCGGGCTTACTGATGTGCTGCTTGTTAATAAAAATTGCTTTTACATTTTTGCTGTGGATTTCTTCAGAAATTTTTTTAAGATATTTCGGAGTAACCTGCTGACCGGGAGAAATTTCAAGTGAGCCAACTACCTCAATTCTGTATCTGTTAAAAAAATAATTGTAAAAAGGATGTGCTGAAAAAATTTTGCTGTATTCTATTGATTTGGCCTGCTCTTTAATTTTTTTATCCAGTTCAATTAATCTTTCTGAAAATCTATCTGCATTTCTGTTGAAAATTTCTTGCTTCTCAGGATAGAATGAAGATAATTTTTCAGTTAACGATTTCAACATAGAGTTAACTGTTAAAGGATCAGACCAGAAATGAGGATCAACTCCGTAATGATAATGAGTTTCAGCTTCTTGCTGATGTGAATGCTCATCACTCATTTTAATATCAATCAAATTCTCTTCGGGGATTAGCTTCAGCAATTCAATTTTATTTTCAGATTCAACCTTTGCTGCCCAACCATCTAAGGATTCTGCTCCATAAAATAATATTTTTGCATCCTGAATTTTTTTAAAATCAGATGGTGACATTTCATAAGTGTGCGGATCAGCTCCGGCAGGAAGCAGAACATCAATCTTTATATCGCTGCCAACAATTTCCTGAATGATTGCTTTGAAAGGATAAATTGTAACAGCGATATTGTGTTTATCTGAATTATCCTTAGTGCAACTGCTGAATAATGCGAGGATAATCAGAACTAAAAATAATTTAATGAGTTTCATTTCTTTGCTGATGCAGTTAACTGCTTCTTCCGAAAAATAAAATACAAGCCCAACAGCACAAACGGAATGCTTAATATCTGTCCCATATTTATTGGTAAGGCAGATTCAAAAGCTGATTGATTCTCTTTAAGAAATTCAATAAAGAATCTGAATCCAAAAATCAGTATTAGAAAAAGTCCGAATAAAAATCCGGGTTTTAATGAAACAGATTTTTTCTGATAGATGAAATAAAGAATTATAAATGAAAGAAAGTAAAACAATGATTCGTAAAGTTGAGTTGGATGACGAGGTATATCATCAACGCGAACAAATATAAAAGCCCAGGGAACATCAGCTGCTTTGCCTATAATTTCAGAATTAAAAAGATTACCAAGCCGTATCAATGCACCGCCAAGTGCAACAACAATAACCAGTCTGTCCAATATCCAGATTATGTTCTGATCTTTTTTCTTTTTAGAGAATAAGTAAAGTGCAGTAAGAATACCAATTGCTGCACCGTGTGAAGCTAATCCTCCTTGCCATACTTTAAGTATTTCAATCGGATTGGTTAAATAGTAAGCCGGATCATAAAAAAGGCAATGACCTAATCTTGCACCAATTACAGTTCCGAGAATTACATAGATAGAAAGCTTTTCAAGATCTTCAAGAGACTTCTTTTCTTTCTTATAAACTTTGCTTAGAATTATATAACCAAATACAAATGCGAGAGCAAAAAGCAGTCCATACC
>JAIMAZ010000330.1 GCA_023511695.1 Ignavibacterium sp. | reverse complement strand
TTATATTATATCAACAAGATTTTATTACATTCAAAGAAATTAAAAACATTTAGGAGAAATTATGGGAAGTATTTTAGGTCATTTAGAACCAAAATTAGTCTGGAATCACTTCGAGGAGATTTGTAATTATCCTCGTCCTTCAAAAAAGGAAGAGAAAATTGCTGGTTATATTCTGTCAGTTGCAAAACGACTCGGACTTCAGTCTGAACGTGATAAGTTTGGAAATATTTTAATAAGAAAACCAGCAACTCCCGGAATGGAGAACAGAAAAACTATAACACTTCAGTCACACATTGATATGGTTTGTGAGAAGAACAGAGATGTTGAGCACGATTTTGATAATGATCCGATTCAACCATACATTGATGGTGAATGGGTTAAAGCAAAAGGAACTACTCTCGGTGCAGATAACGGAATTGGCGTAGCTGCAGCTCTTGCAGTACTTGAATCAAATGATATTGAGCATGGTCCAATTGAAGCGCTGTTTACACTTGATGAAGAAACAGGTTTAACAGGTGCTTCAAGTTTGAAAAAAGGTTGGCTCAAAGGTGATATACTAATCAATATGGACTCTGAAGAACTTGGAACATTGTATATCGGTTGCGCTGGTGGTAAAAACACTCAGGCCAGATTTAAATTCAAACCCGAAAAATCTCCTCGCAATTATGTTGCTTTCGAAGCTAAAGTTGCGGGATTAAAAGGCGGTCACTCAGGACTTGAGATTCATGTCGGAAGAGGAAATGCAATCAAAATTCTGAACAGACTACTCTGGACTTACGCACAGGAGAAAAAACTAAGAGTTGCTAAAATAGAAGGCGGAAACAAGCATAATGCAATTCCTCGCGAAGCATTTGCTGTTGTACTTGTTCCTAAAGCAGATGAGAAAAAGTTCAAAAAATTTGTAGCTGAATACAATGCAACAGTAAAAGATGAATTTGCATCAGTTGAACCTGATCTTTCTGTTTCAGTAGAGAAGCATCAAATGCCAGACAAAGTGATGGATGAAAAAACACAATCAAAACTTTTGAATGCACTTTATGCCGTTCCACACGGAGTAATTAAAATGTCTCCTGATATTCCGGAACTTGTTGAAACATCCACTAACCTTGCTGTGATCATAACTGAAGGGAAGTATGTGAATATTGTAACAAGTCAGAGAAGTTCTGTTGCATCTGAAATTAAAGATATAACCAATATGGTTTCTGCAGTATTTCAGCTTGCAGGTGCTGAATTGAATTATGGTGCTGGATATCCTGGATGGAAACCAGATATTCATTCTGAAATTCTTCAGGTATTTAAATCTACCTTTGCAAATATGTATGGGAAAGAACCGGAAGTAAAAGCAATACACGCAGGACTTGAATGCGGTATCATCAAAGAGAAATATCCACAGATGGATATGATTTCTTTCGGTCCAACTATGTTTGGTGTTCATTCACCTGATGAAAGATTGAAGATTGATACTGTTCCTGAATTCTGGAATCAACTTGTAAATGTTCTTAAAAATATTCCGGTAAAATCTTAATTTGATTTTTTAATAGTTAATAAGTCTGTAGTAAAATTAATTTTTTATTTTACACTTGTAGCACAGATTACTAATCTGTGCTACTGTTTTTTGTAACACATCATTTCATTAATAAATGAAAGTTCTGTTATGACAACTAACTCAGTTACCAAACCTGAACCAACTACAATTCTTCGCTGGACAGTTCTGCTGCTTATCAGTCTTGGAATGTTTGGCAATTACTATATTTATGATAGTATTAGTCCTCTTGCCGATTTACTTAAAACTCAGCTTGGATTTTCCGATTCGAACATCGGATTGCTTAATGCAATTTACTCTTTCCCTAATATTATCATGGTCCTAATAGGTGGATTGATTATTGACAGAATCGGAACGAGAACTTCTGTACTGATTTTCACTGCTTTGATTATGATTGGTTCTATCGTTACGGCAATAACCGGAAATATTGTTGTGATGTCAATCGGAAGATTAATTTTTGGTCTCGGTGCTGAATCGATGATAGTTGCAATAACAACAGTTATTGCAAGATGGTTCAAAGGGAAAGAACTTTCATTTGCTTTTGGATTAAATCTTACAGTTGCACGACTTGGATCATTCCTGGCGCTAAACTCACCAACCTGGGGAAAAACTCTTTATGAGAACTGGCAAACTCCATTATGGATAACAGTCGCTGCCGGTGTATTTGCATTCTTCTGCATCGTAGTTTATTTCTTCCTTGATGTGTATGCTTCAAAAAATTATGCACTTGCAAGTGAAGGTGAGCAAGAAAAAATTCTTCTGTCAGATATTCTTCGGATTCAGGAAAGCAAAAGATGGATTTATCTTTCTGTTGTAGCTTTAGTACTTATAATTCTTTTGATAATTGCACCAGAAAACTGGTCAATCTATTTGATTGTATTTATTGTTTCAGCACTTGCTCTGTTTCTTAAGTCTTCATCATTTGCAACATCTTTCTGGTATATAACAGCTTTGTGTGTAACATTCTATTCGGCAATGTTTCCGTTTCAGACTTTTGCAATAAAATTTTTTCAGGAAGCACACGGAACGAGCAGAGAAGTTGGCGGCAATCTCTCGAGTATTCTAACACTTGCGGCAATGGTATTCACTCCGCTGTTTGGTTTATTAGCTGATAAAATTGGTAAGCGTTCTTTATTAATGATGCTTGGTTCATTGCTAATAATTCCAGTTTATCTTATGATGGCTTATAAATTCGGTAAACCAGATATAATGACTGAAAGCGATTTTATTCATATCAGCATAAAGTTCTTTGATATTGACGCAATGATTCCAATTTATCTTATACTTCCAATGGCAATGATGGGAATTGCTTTCTCTCTCATTCCAGCAGTTATGTGGCCTTCAGTTGCTTTGATTGTTGAAAACTCTAAACTTGGTACTGCTTATGGGTTGATGACAATGATTCAGAATATTGGGTTGTTTGGTTTTAATCTTCTAATTGGATTTGCAAATGATATTTCAGGTGCGAGTGCGAATAATCCATCCGGTTATAATCTGGGTATGTGGATATTTTCAATTCTCGGATTTCTCGGATTACTGTTTGCATTTCTTCTGAGAAGAAGTGAGCTTGGAAGCCATGGACACGGCCTTGAAG
>JAIMAZ010000329.1 GCA_023511695.1 Ignavibacterium sp. | reverse complement strand
ATCATACATAGTTACTATTTTAGGTTACCTAAAACCTGCTTTGACATTTGAAAAAAAATACGTTGATAAGGAGTTTATTAAGTTTCTTAGAACTGAACAAAAAAACAGAATCATAAATTATATATTTAAAAAAAATGAAACTTAATATTGCACAAGTTGTTCCATATTATTATCCGAGTATTGGTGGTGTTCAAGGTGTCGCTCAATATATAGCCGAAGGTCTTGCAAAACTAGGACACAGTGTTGATGTAATTACAGCTTACAGAGACCATAAAGGCAGGCCACCAATGAATGTTCCTCATTTTGAAATTGTTAATGATGTTCATGTTTACAGGTATAAGAGCATTCTGAACATCGGACATATGAGTTATATGCCTGATCTTTTTATTCATTTACTAAGACATAAATACGATGTTATCCATTATCATGGCTACAGACATCCTTTATGTGATATTTCTGCTATAATAGGAAAGCTGAAGAATTCAGTAACAATACTGCATAGTCACGGACCTTTCTTTCATAAAGGTGAAATTTCAAAACTTAAACACTTTCTATATAATTTATATGATAAAATCGCTTCATTTACAACCCTTAAACTGACAGATAAAATAATCGTTTTTAACCAATGGGAAATAGATAATTTCAGAAAACTAAAAGTTGATGATTCTAAATTCGAAATGGTTTTAAACGCCGCAGAGGAGGATTCCTTCAAAACTTTTATTCCCGCATCATTTATCAAAAAGCATAATCTTGAAGGTAAAAAAATTATTCTCTGCCTTGGTATTGTTAACGAATCAAAGCGTCAGGATTTGCTTATTGAGGCACTACCTCTGATTATTAAAGAGGTACCCGAAGCTTTTCTTATTCTTGCCGGCCCCGACGGTGGTTTGATGGAAATAGTTAACCGTAAAGCAAAAGATTTAAAAGTTGAAAAATACTTTAAGCATATTGGACCTGTTTTTGGTGAAGAAAAACACAGGGCTTATGAGGCTGCAGATATATTTGCCTTAACTTCAGATAAAGATGCGTACCCGCTTGTGATTGCAGAAGCGATGGCTCATGGACTACCAATCGTTGCAACAAAAGCAAAGGGACCTTTATCCATGATACACAATGGTTTAGACGGAGTTCTCGTAGAAAAACAGGATATTATTAATATTGCTCAGGCAATTATAAAATTACTGCGAGATGAAAAATTACGTTTAACAATCAGTGAGAATGCAAAGAAGAATGCTCTGGAAAATCATAATGCTATTAAATCTGTGGAAAAAATAGAAAAAATATATTACCAATTATTGCAATAAACCTAATGTATAAAATAAGAATACCATACTCGGAACTATTGATTAGAATGGCTTTTTTTTTATTTTTTTTCTTTACCTTCTTTCCGACTGATGATCCCTTCCCTGAAAAACGTCAGGAAATTGGCGCAGAGAATATTGTTGAAACTAACATAAACAACCAGATAATTAAAATATCAGTTTTTATATTAACTGTCTTTGCAAGTCTTGGCAAAATGGATAAAATTTTAGATATGATTAAAAAAGAAAAATATCTCATTTTATTTTTACTCTGGTCATTAATTTCCATCTTTTGGTCTGAATTCCCTTTAATCGCCTTTAAAAGATGGTTCCAGATTTTTTTAATATATTTTTTATTGGTTACATTTCTCAATTATTTTGATGAGAGGGAAATAATTAAGTTATTAAAATTTATAGTATATCCTTATATAATAATTACTTTATTCACAGTTCTTTTTATTTCAGGCGCCAGCGATCCGGATTTTGGAACGTGGCGTGGAATGGCAGGTCATAAAAATAATTTAGGCCAAATTGGTGTCAGTCTGACAATAGTAAACTTAGCAATCTTCAAAAATGAAAAAGAAAATATACATAGATATATTGCATTGCTATTTCTATTACTCTCTATTATAATAACATTAGGAACCTTTAGCAGTACAAGTTATACAGCACTTTTTGTTCTCTTCTTTTTGAGCATAGTATACATAACTAACAAAAAAATATATAATACAGTCGGAATTAGAAATTTTACATTTATTACCCTATTAATTACCGGACTGGCTATATTCATAATCGTATTTGTATTTGAACCACAAATAACAAATTTCATTCAAATATTTTTGGTAAAAGCGAAACTTTTTACGACAGAGGTAAACTGTGGTCTGCAATGCTTTGGTACATTTCACAGCATCCAATACTCGGATGTGGTTTTCAGTCATTCTGGACATTGGAAAATCCTCAATTATTAATTTTATATCAGACTTTTATTTGGCTTCCGAATCAGGCACATAATGGTTATCTGGATTTATTAAATGAAGTAGGGATTATCGGTTTGATTTTATTTTTATTGATGCTATTTAAAAATATTATTAGGTCGATAAAATATAACATTGTAACACCATGGTTATGGTTACTTATAATACCATTAATTACAAATGTCACTGAGTCAAACTTTATGGTAGTAGGTCCTGTTACTCCATCATTTATTATACTATCATATTTAATACTTGAAAAAATTATCAACGAAAAGAGAGAGAGATTATGACTAAAACTGTCTGGCAAAAATGGATAAATAATTCTTTGTACAAATCTCAAAAGGATGCAATTATATTCTGGCGTGTAGATCATGCTGAGAAAAGATGGTCGTTTGAGGATTTATTAACTAAAGCAAATTTTTACTCAAATTATTTTTATGAATTGGGAATCAAAAAAGGTGAAGTTTGTGCGATAATTTTAAGGCACAACCCTGAATTTTACCCTATCTATATGGGTATTGCGGGGGCAGGCGCTTTACCCGCTGTACTCGCATATCCTAATCCTCGTTTGCATCCGGATAAATTCAGGCAGGGAATTATTGGTATGTCCGCCCGCTCAGGGTTAGATTATATAATAACAGAAAGAGATTTGGACGAAAAAATCCGACCGATTATTCAGGACAAAGAAACAACCATTAAAGAAATCTTGTTTCCATTGGAATTCGATACTATAAATGTACCTGATAATAATAGGACACTCGATAAAATTAGAAATAATATCCTCTGAAATGATATAACACAATTAAAGAAAATGAAAGAAAAAAAATGAATAATACCAGATAATAAAGCATAAATATTCTTAATATCATAC
>JAIMAZ010000328.1 GCA_023511695.1 Ignavibacterium sp. | reverse complement strand
AATTCAGCGTGTCTGTCTCGCTGAATTACCTGTGTTGAAACAGGTGCAGGTTTAAGACCAAGTTTCTCACAAACATATTCTTCAACTTTAGGTGAAAGATGCTCGAATGTTCCAACTGCTCCTGAAATCTGACCAACACTAATATTTTCTATCGCTTTTTTTAGTCTATCAATGTTTCGTTTAGTCTCTTCATACCAAAGTGCAAACTTCAATCCCATTGTAGTTGGTTCAGCGTGTACTCCGTGAGACCTTCCAACGCAAATTGTATTCTTATGTTCAAGTGCTCTGTTTTTAAGAGCATCTTTCAGATAAAATAGCTGTTGAAGAATTAATTCTCCGGCTATTTTCATCTGATATGATAAAGTGGTATCAAGAATATCTGAAGAAGTCATTCCATAATGGATATGTCTTGATTCAGGTCCAACATATTCAGCCACATTTGTAAGAAATGCTATAACATCGTGCTTTGTAGTTTCTTCAATTTCTAAAACTCTTTTAATATCGTAATTAGCTTTTGCTTTTATTATTTCAACATCTGCTTCAGGAATCTCTCCGAGTTTAGCTCTTGCTTCGCAGGCAAGAATTTCGATTTTCAACCAGGTATCGAATTTAAATTTATCATCCCAGATTTTACCCATTTCGGGTAAAGTATATCTCTGAATCATTTTTTCACCAGCTTCATTCGTTTTGTAAGTTCGGAATTATCTCTCAGGATTTTCAGAGTTATTGTTTGTCCAACTCTAAACTCTTGAAACACGCCAAAGATTGTATTCTCATTATTTATTTTATATCCTTCAACTTCAAGAATAATATCACCGGTTTTAATACCGGCATCATCAGCAGGTGAGTTTGGAACAACGCGTGTTACAATAACACCTTTTGTACTTTTGAGATCGTAATATCTTGCAATACCTTCATCAATTGATTGAATGCTCATTCCAATCTGAAAATCTCTGTCAATTTTTCCTTTTTCTTTTAATTCAGATACAATCCTTTTTACTTTATTAATAGGAATTGCGAAACCAAGGCCAATGTTACCCTGAACACCACCAGCAGTGAATATCAATGTATTCATTCCGATAACTTGTCCAAGACTGTTAACCAAAGGACCGCCACTGTTACCGCCATTAATTGCAGCATCGGTTTGAATCATGTTAATGTAATATCTGTTATTTATTGGCTCGAGATTCATTCCGGTAGCGCTTATAACTCCAACTGTAACGGTTGGTTTATCATTTAGTTCAAATAATCCAAAAGGATTACCTAATGCAATAACCCATTCGCCGATTATTACATCATCTGAATTACCAAGTTCAAGATAGGGAAGATTACTTCCATCAATTTTAAGTAGACAAATATCTGAAGTGGGATCAGTTCCAACAATTTCAGCGTTGTAATGTGAACCGTCTGTTAGTGTTACAGTAATTTCACTTGCATTACCAGCAACATGATCATTCGTAACAACATATCCATCGGGAGAAATAATATAGCCGGATCCAAGTCCCTGAACTCTTTGACGATAATTTCCACGATCTCCAAAAAATTGTCTGAAAAAAGGATCATCAAAAAAATAACTGAAAGGATCGCGATACTGTCTTATCTCAATTACATTAATTCCAACAACAGCAGGACTAACTTTTTCTACTGTTTGAGTGATGATATTCCTACGGGAGTTATTTATTTCATCTTGCAGATTATTTTTTAATGAAGTAAGATTAGTAGAATAACCATAGTCAATTGCATTGACTGGTAATTGTTGTTTTGAATTCAAATAAATGAAAGATGAGATTACTAACACAAGTAAGCCGGCCACTGTGAAAAAGTATGTTTGTTTAGAAATCATTTGGTCAATCCTTTTGATTTGTATGTCTGAATAATTTCTTTTAGTGGTTCGATGTGTTTTATAAAAATTATTACTAATCCCGCAATTGAAAATAAAATCATTGCTTCAATACTTTTAGGTTGAGGAAAAACATACTTAAAAGCTAACTCTGGTTTGCCTAAGATGATAAACAAGGATAAAGGAGTAGCGAGAATATTTGAAAGTAAAATATCTTTTTTGTAAAGGTAAGATATTATCCAAATCATTACCCACGATAAAAGTAAATAAGGAAATAGTATTATAGTTCCACCAGCAGCAGTTGCTAATCCTCTTCCTCCTTTAAAATTAATCCATGGATTGAAACAATGACTTAAGACAGCAAAAAGAATTGCAATTGAAGGAAAGATAAATTCGTTTGGATATATCCATTTCAATATAAGGACACTTAATAAGCCTTTAAGGAAATCAACTGCAAAAACTATAAAGCCTGTAAGCTTAGACTTTGAAACTTCATAAGTGTTCATAGCCCCGACATTACCGCTTCCGGCAGCAGTGATATCGATTCCTTTCTTTTTCATTATAAGGAATGCCGTTGGAATGGAACCAAGTATATATCCAATTAAAATGCTGATTAAATATTGCACTGATTGCCTGAATTAGTTCAGTGCAAAAATAATATTAAATGAATGACTGTGAAAGGTAAATGAAATTAAATCAGTTCGTCTTTTGATATAATGCGTAATTATTTTCCTGGCTAATCAAATTTCCCGCTTTGTCCTTAAGATTTGAAACGATGATACGATAGGCTTTACCTGGTTGATGTTTTTCGGTAAACAAAATAACTGCTGTGTCGCCTTCAACAACGCCAACTTTAAAAATTTTAACTTCGTGATTATCTTCACATAAAATTTTGTAATTGGAAATATCAAATATTCCCTCACGAGACATAGGTTCATTGAATTTTACCAACACTTTGGAAGTATCGTGGGGTAAAACCTGAGCAAATGTATCGATTAAGCCAAATATCAGACTAATTAAGAAGATTATTTTTATGAATTTCATATGACACACGATTGAATTGTTAATTTATCGATTCAATCAAAATGCCATCTTTTCTGTTTAATTAATTCGATTCTGAGACTAAATATTTTATTTTCTTTCTCAATAATAGAGTTTTAGAAAGTTTGTTTCATAATGAAATAATAATTGAAGATTTGACGGGTATAAATTTTCTTTAAGTGAAATGAATAGATGACTATAGTTGAGTTGCCGATCGGATTCTGCGAAGCATCCAATGGAGAACCGACGAATAAAAGTTGAGCAAAGATGAAAGAAAGAGAAAATAATAGT
>JAIMAZ010000327.1 GCA_023511695.1 Ignavibacterium sp. | reverse complement strand
GCTTGGCGGACTTGATGTATTGATATTATTAAAACTAGTTTCTGAAATTCGTAACGATGTTAAAATCATAGCTAATGATGTTTTGATGAATATTCAAAATCTTGCCGATTATTTTCTTCCTTTTGATTTATTATCAAGGAAAGATCTTAAAAAAAATTATACACAAATTTCTGATGCATTAAAAAAAGAAAATGCTATAATCATTTTTCCTGCCGGAGAAGTTGCCCGATTTAGCTTAAAAGGAATTAAAGATAAAAAGTGGAATAAAGGTGCTGTTTACTTTGCAGAAAAATTTCAAACACCTGTGCTACCGATTTTTATCCGCGGTAGAAATTCATTACTGTTTTATTTCATTTCCCTTTTCAGTAAAAAGCTATCAATGTTTTTACTTCCGTATGAATTATTCAATAAGAAAAATAAATCTTACGAAATAAAAATTGATCATCCGATTTCTCCGAAAGCATTCAATACAAAGTATCAAAGAATTGAGTATTTATCAAAATCCCTTAAAAAACATTTATACCTAGTTGGAAGGAATAAAAAAGGAGTATTCGAGACAGAGAAAAATGTTATTCATCCTGTTTCTGCAAGACAGTTAAGAACTCAAATTTATAATAATGAATTTATTGGTCAGACAACTGATGGGAAAAAGATTTTTATTGTTGAATATGAAAAGAGTAAAGATATTATCAGAGAAATTGCAAGATTAAGAGAACTGACTTTCAGAAAAGTTGGTGAAGGTACAGGAACAAAAAAAGATTCTGATAAATTTGATAAATATTATAAACACATTGTATTATGGGATGATAATCAACTTGAAATTGTTGGCTCATATCGTTTAGCAGATGGTAAATTAGTTTTAACAGAATTTAATGTTGATGCATTCTATACTTCAACTTTATTTAAGTTTGATAAAAGTTTTGTGCCGTTATTATTTAATGCAGTTGAATTAGGAAGAAGTTTTGTTCAGTCAAAGTACTGGAATTCTCTGGCATTAGATTATTTATGGCAAGGAATCGGAAAATATCTTTCGGTAAATCCACATATCAGATATTTATTTGGTCCTGTAAGTTTGAGTAATAATTATTCCACTGAAGCCAAGGAATTGATTGTTTACTTCTTCTCAAAGTACTTTCCACCTAAACGGAATTATATTTCTTCACTCAATCCATTTGAATTATCAAAAAGTTCTGTTGAAAAGTTAAATCAGATATTCAATAGTGATGATTATCAGAAAGAATTAGTGATACTTAAAAACTTGTTGAATAACTACGGATTTACTATTCCTGTTTTGTACAAACAATATGCAGATTTATGTTTACCAGGCGGAGTTCAATTTTTGGGATTTAATATCGATCCTAATTTTGGTAATTGCATTGATGCTTTTATTCTTGTTGACCTTCATTATCTGAAAGAGAATAAAAAACGAAGATATTTGAATACAAATACTAATACACAAAATGATGTGATAATAAAAGAAACAGTTAATCAATATTTTTAATGAAATATTTAAAGGATTTAATACCAAAATGAAAATTGCTCACATTTCTGATTTACACCTGAATACATTATTCAATGACTCAAACCTTCAAAGAATAAAAAGACTAATCAAATATATTTCATCAAAATCAGTAGATCATTTGATTATCTCCGGTGACTTAACTGATAATGCAGACCAAAGTGATTTAGCTTTATTGAAAAAAATTTTATTCAAAGAAGGTTTTGAAAATTCTGCTAAATTTACTGTTGTTCCAGGCAACCACGATATTTTTGGCGGACCTCAGAAACCTACTGATATATTCTCTTTCCCTGAGAGATGTAAGGAAGTTGATTATGAAGAAAAGTTAAAACTTTTTAATGAAATATTTTCTGAAAGTTTTGAAAACATAATCACTAATTCTGAAGACAGCATTTATCCCTTCGTGAAGATTGTAAATAATGTTTTAATTATCGGAATCAATTCAATTGCTGAATATTCTAAATACAAAAATCCTTTTGCTTCTAATGGTGAAGTTAAGCTGAATCATTTCAATTCATTGAATGATCTTCTGGAGAAATATTCTGATTCGGATTACTTTAAGGTTGTAGTTATTCACCACCATTTTAATAAAATCAAAAACACCAAAAGATCAATTGCCGGAATCTGGCAGAACATTGAAAAGCAAACAATGAAACTCAAAAAGAAAAAGAGATTACTAAGCTTGTTTAATAAACACGGTATTGACCTGGTTTTACACGGACATATTCATTACAATGAATATTACGAAAGGAAAGGTATTTCCTTTCTCAATGCAGGTGCATCAACCGTTGGATATTCAGGTAAATCATTGAGAGCAAATATTATTTACTTCGAGCCAAATGAAATAATCTCTGAGTTGCATAAAATTACTGAAGCAGGAGAAGTTAAGGTTGAAGAATTATTCAGAAGAGTTTATAAATCAAATTTAACATTGTCCCCCACTTTTATTTGAATTTAAGTTTCCATTAACTGAGAGTTGTAAATCATTTCATATTCCATTGCCCAATCTTCTTTGTAATCCATATTCGATTTATCAAGTAAAAAATTAAATATCATAAATTCTGACTTAAATAATTCAAATGGATGTTCTTTAATTTTCTTCCAGCTAAAAATTTCAACAGGTTGCATTTGAACTGAATTTTCAAAATTGCTTATAGTAATTTTCAAAATATTTTTGTTCATCAAATCTTTTTTTCCTATATGTTTGATGCAAAAGTAAGGTTGGAAAGTTAAATTAAGATTAACTCAATGTTAAGGATTTGTTAAAGCTTTAGAGCGAATACTCCCATAAAGAAATGAACCCCGCATTTCGGATAACACTTTGTCCGGAGGGTGATAAAACCCAGTCAATAAAATCCTTAACTCTACCTGAAGGAGACTTTGATAGAAAGAAGTGTAAGTATCTTGTAATTGGATAAGTATCATTTCGAATATTTAATTCTGTTGGAGGGATGCCATCAATTCTAATCTGAATTACTCCCTCTTTATAACCAACTCCACCATAACCAATTGCATTTTGATTCTCAGAAATAAATTTCACCATTTCTCTTGTAGATGGTAGAGTTATACCATTCTCTGTATAATCCTCATTATCAAGAACATGTTCTTTAAAATATAAATATGTACCTGAATTAGGATTTCGTAAAACAGGAATAATAACAGTATCC
>JAIMAZ010000326.1 GCA_023511695.1 Ignavibacterium sp. | reverse complement strand
TAACTGAGGCGGACCTTGACAACCTAATCCGTACCAAAGGCGCAATATACGCAGGCATCACAACACTTTTGGATTCAATGCAGATGCAGGTTGAAGCAATAGAGGAAGTACTTATTGCTGGTGGGTTTGGGCGCTATCTGCAAATCGACCAGGCAATGACCATTGGGTTGCTGCCCGAGATCGATCCAGGAAAAGTTAAATATGTCGGAAACGGCTCGCTTCTTGGAAGTAGGTTAATACTTCTGTCAAAGGAGGCTAAGGATGTTGCAGCTGAGATAGCGCAGAAAATGACCTATCTGGAGCTAAGCACGCATGCTGGCTTTATGGATAGCTATGTATCGGCGCTATTTTTGCCGCATACCGACAGAGATACTTTTCCAACAGTCATGAAACGAATGAAGGTGTATTGATTTTGAGCTTTACAATTGCAGTTGCAGGCAAAGGCGGAACAGGGAAGACAATATTTTCAATTCAGGTTTCAAATTTTCTTGCTAAGAAAAAAAGAAAAATTCTTCTTGTTGATTTAGATATCAATCTCGCCAACATCCATTTTCTTTTAAATGAAACTCCGCATAAATCACTAAATAATTATTTCAATCAGCACGAAGACTTGCAGAATATAATTACAGAGTATTCTGATAATCTTCACATTATATACGGATTAAACTCTTATTCGATAGCTGACATACCGTTCAAATCTTCAATTGACAATTTACTGAAAGACATTCAGTCGTTAAGTAATAATTATGATTTTGTAATTCTTGATCTTGGTGCAGGAATAGGTGAACTGACAATGAAAGCTCTTCAGATTGCCGCGCTAAAAGTTATTATATCAATACCAGAAGCTACTTCTGTGATGGATGCTTATGCAGTTATCAAAATGTTTGAAAACTTTTTTAAGCCATCAGAGTTTAAGATTGTGATGAATCGCTGTCTGAAGAAATCTGATGGATTGGAAAGCTTCAGCAAATTGTCGAAAGCAGTTTCAAGCTTTCTGAAAAGCTCTGTAAATCTTCTCACTACTATAAAAGAAAGCAAAGAATTAAGACATTTAGTTGCCGAGCAAACATTGATTAGTCAGGAAGATTCTGAAGATAATTCAATGTCAGAATTTATGATGGCTGCAGAAGAAATTGATAAATATATTCATCTGACTAATATTAACCAGCCATCAGAAGACGGCTTGTTTACTACTGCAAAAAACATATCAAAAAGCTCATTTATTCTCTAATAACTTTTCAAAATGCTTGGCATGCTGTTTGTCTTTCAGACAACGGTGATGATATGAATAAAATAATATTAAATATCGGTTTACTCATTTTCTGTTTCTCAATCATTTTCTTCAGTCAGAGAGAAATGGCTCTTGCTGAAGTTCTGATGAAATCATTCATCGTATTTATTTCATCAACGGTTATTCTGAGTGTTACAGCAATTGTTCTGATTAAACTGATGCAGAAAACCGCAAGTAGCACAAATGAAAATTCTGAACACACAATTTTAGGAAGCAAAGCTCATGAATAATTCCGACTTATGGAAAGAGTATAAGCTGGCTCCAACGCCTGCATTAAAGAAGGAAATCATAATGAAATATTTGAACCTTGTTCATTATGTAATACGTAAAACTCCTCTTTCAAAAAATCAGGTTCTTGATGAGCGTGATTTTTTCCAATATGGAATTGAAGGATTAAGTGAAGCTGTTGACAGATTTGATCCTGATTATGGAACCAAGTTCGAAACTTATGCAATTCAGAGAATCCGCGGAAAAATTATTGATGAGCTTAGAAAACTTCAGAATAAATTCAAAACAGAAGAAGGTAATCAGACAGTTGATAATTACTACACAAATCTTTCAATCAATAATCAGATTGATGATGAAGATGGTTATACACTTGCAGAAGTAATTCCTGCAGAACAACTAACACAATCTGAAGAAGTAGAAAAGAATGAAATGAAAGAAATTCTTCTTAAAGCATTGAAAGAATTAAATGAACGCGACCGTTTGATTATCTCACTTTACTATTATGAAAATTTGAACTATCAGGAAATTGCAAAACTGATGAACATAACAATTTCAAGAGTATCACAAATACATTCTCGCATTTTGAAAAATCTGAAATCGAAATTACTGGTTTATAATGAATAATATGACTGAAAATATTGCAGCTAAAAGAGAGTGGAGCAAAAAAATGCTCGCCGGAATCAGGAACCTTCCTCCTGTTCCTTTCATAATGGTTGAAATATCAAAACTGCTTGATAACCCAAGAACCGGTGCCGCAGATCTTGGAAAAATTATAAGTAAAGATCAGGCGATGGTTGCAAAAATTTTAAGTGTTGCGAACTCACCATTATACGGACTTCCGCGTCGCGTTTCCACAATTGAATTTGCAATTGTAATTCTTGGCTTCGATCAGATAAAAAATATTGTGATTGCTTTTTCGATGATGGAAGCATTCAGAACTAAAGAAGACAGAAGATGGAACCGGAGAGCATATTGGGTTCATTCATTAATGGTTGCAAGCGCTGCAAAAAGAATTGCTGATGATCTTGGAATCAGAAAATCCGGTGAAGCATTTACTGCCGGATTACTTCACGATCTCGGAATTTCTGTTATTCAGAAATATTTCAACGATGATTTTCAGAAGATTAATAATCTTGTTGAAGAACAACAAATGAGGTTTATGAATGCTGAGGAAAAAATTCTTGGCATTTCACATCAGGAAATCGGAAAGTATCTTATTGAAAAATGGAACCTGCCTGAAGGACTTGGTGAAGCAATTCTTTACCATCATCAACCTTCGCTTTCTGAAGAAGAAAGAAAGCTTTGTGCTGTTGTTCATCTTGCTGATTATATGACTCAAAGATTTCAGATTGGTAGTTTCAACTGGGATGAGAGTATTCCTCTTGATCTCGGTGTAATTGATATACTTCAACTTGGAGATGAAAGTTACCTGGAGAATTTTATTGAAAGCTATCACGAATTATTTAAAGTAAATTTAGAATCACTAAATCTATAAAGGTAAAATCATGATTATGACAGATTTATCAATCCAGCAGAAACGGGAAAGAACAACAAAGATCATTTCAAACATTCTTAATCTGAATGTTATTCCTAAAGTTGTTTTTGAGTTGATGAAAATACTTGACAATCCGAACACAACAGCGCACGAACTGAATAAAATAATTAGTAAAGA
>JAIMAZ010000325.1 GCA_023511695.1 Ignavibacterium sp. | reverse complement strand
ATGGATGAATACAAAGAAGCAGGTAAATATGAAATTGAATTCAATGCAACTGGATTATCAAGCGGAGTTTATTTCTACAAACTTGTTATCGGCAACTTCACCGCAACAAGAAAATTGATCTTGATGAGATAGCTAGATAAAATTCTGTAAATTAGATTTTATTCAGTCGAACAGTTAATTTTCTAGATTATTCTCACCAGCAATAAAAATTTTATTGTGGCTCTCTTGACATTAGTAATTTTATTTACTAAGTTTCGATTAGTTAATAAACATTGTTCAGCAATCAAAGAAACTCAGATGGGTGTTAAAGAAAGAAAAGAACGACAGAAAACCGAAATGCGGGAAGCAATTCTGAATGCTGCTCTCAAATTGTTTTCTGATGAAGGCTACGATAATGTAACTATGCGGAAGATTGCTGATAAAATTGAATATAGTGTTGGAACAATTTATCTGTACTACAAAGATAAAAGTGAAATCTTTTTTGAACTTCATAACCGCGGCTTTGCTGAGTTTTACAAAAAGCAGCTCTCTGTTCAGCATATTAAAGACCCGATTGAAAGATTATATGCACACGGTGAAGCTTATGTGCAGTTTGCAATGGAATATCCTGAGTATTATGATGTTATGTTTATCTCGCGCACACCATCAAAAGAGTTAAAGAAAAATGATCACTGGATTGAAGGCGAGAGAACTTACGATCTTCTCAAGTTAAATATTAAACAAGCAATGGAAGCCGGACACTTTAAAGGTGTTGATCTTGAGGTTGCTGCTTTTTCTCTCTGGTCATTTGTCCACGGAATGGCTTCGCTTTATGTGAGAGAAAGATTAATGATGATGCCAACAGAGTTCATTAAGCCTTTGATCCAAGGAGCGCTTCAGTTTTTATCCAGGGCATACTGAAAATTTTTTAAAGATTAACTAAACAATGTTCACTTAAATATTATTGTTCACCAGAAAGGAGACAAAATGAAAGTCTTGTTGTTCGGAATTCTGATTTTGATTATCGGAATAAACACACCAACCAGAGCAACTGAAGTTGTTAAAGGAAGCATAACCGGCGAAGTGATTGACCGCGATACAAAACAAGAAATTGTCGGTGCTGTAATAGAAGTTCTTAACACTGGAATTTTAACAGTAACTGATATTCACGGAAGTTTTGTTATTGATGGTCTTGATCCAAGAACATACAACTTAAAAATATCCGCACCTTATTATGTAACAACATACAAAACAGATATTCTTGTTACAGGAAAACAAAGCAGCAAAATTTTAATTGAATTGAAACTTGCTGCTTACGAAACCGAAGAAGTTGTTGTTTCATCAGAAAGATATTTTGATAAACCAGGTGATCTTGTAACAAGCACAAACTCGCTGTCAGCAGAAGAAATTAGAAGAGCACCAGGTGCTGTTGAAGATTTGAACCGAATGGTTCAATCGCTGCCTGGTGTTACTACCGCAACAGACAGCAGAAATGATTTGATCGTCAGAGGCGGAAGTCCCGTTGAAAATTTTATTCTTGTTGAAGGTATTGAAGTTCCGAATATCAATCACTTCGGGACACAGGGTGCATCGGGTGGACCAATCGGAATGATCAATGTAGATTTTCTTAATGATGTAACTTTCAGCGCAGGCGGATTTCCGGCAAAGTACGGTGACAAGCTTTCTTCAATAATGGAGGTTCAATATCGTAACGGCGACAAAAATAATTTCAATGGAAAGATTGATATCGGAATTGCAGGCGGCGGAATAATTTTAGAGGGTCCTTTGCAGGATGGGAAAAGCTCATACCTTTTTTCAGCAAGAAAAAGTTATCTTGATTTAATTTTATCTTCGACAGGATTAACAGCAGTTCCAAACTATTCAAACTTTAATCTCAAAGCCACCTACGAATTATCAGAAAAACATAAACTAACTTTTATTGGTCTTGGCGGAATTGATAAAATAAATTTTAAAGGCGTTGATGACGAAGATGATCCGTTTATTGTAAGCACTGATTTTTCAGGTTGGTCTGCTGCCGGCGGTATTGTTCACAAGTGGCTGATAGGAAATCAGACTTTTATTCAAACATCGTTATCAACCAATATGTATCAGAGAGAAGTTAACAGCGATTCTTTGGGTAAACCAACTTTCAACAACGAATCACTAGACAAAGAATATGTTCTTCGTTCAGATCTTTCTCAAAGATTTTCACCAACTGATTTGCTTGAAGCTGGTTTTACAGCAAAGTATTTAAGAAATGATAATTCCATTTTCCGTGCACAGACAATTGATATTTATGGTAGCACATTGCCGGAATTAAATTATGATGCAGTTGCAGAAGCTTACAAGCTTTCGCCGTACATACAGTATTCAAAAAATCTTTTTTCAAGATTAGATTTAATGGCTGGTTTACGATACGATTACTTCAGTTATCTGAATGCCGAAGGAACAATTTCTCCAAGGGCTTCTGCTGGATTCTATATTCTCGATAATTTAAAGTTGAACGCAGCTTATGGAATTTATCATCAGGCGCCGCCTTTGTTGTGGCTGGTTGCATATGATCAGAACAAAGATTTAAAGCAAATGAAAACAGAACAGTTTGTTACCGGGATTGAATACTATCCTTCAAGTGATTTGAAAATAACTGTTGAATATTTTGAAAAGCAGTATTCTGATTATCCGAATAGTGTACTTAATCCGGCTGTAACTTATGCAAATGCCGGAGCCGAGTATCAAACACTCGGACTTGAGCCGCTTTTACCCGCAAGTGATGGTTATGCGAGGGGCGTTGAGTTTTTCATTCAGAAAAAATTAACCAATGGTTTGTACGGAATGTTTAATTATTCTTTTTCAAAAATTAATTTTACTTCGCTTGATGAGATAGAAAGACCAAGCAGCTTTGATTATCAGAATGTTCTAACAGCAATACTCGGTTATAAGATTACAAATAATTTTGAAGTATCCGCAAAGTACAGATTTATGGGCGGCAGACCATATACTCCGCTCGATGAAGCTGCCTCTGCACAATTCAATCAGACGATTTATGATTTTACCAGATACAATGGTGTTCGTTACAAAGATTATCAGCGATTAGATATAAGAGTAGATTATCGTTTTGAAATGTTTGGCTGGGCATTTACAACTTATCTCGATTTTCAGAATGTTCTCAATATAGAAAATGTTGAACAGGTTATCTGGAACCAAAAAACTATGCAG
>JAIMAZ010000324.1 GCA_023511695.1 Ignavibacterium sp. | reverse complement strand
GAAGAAAGTAATACTTAAAAATATTTCATTTGATGTTTACGAAAATGAAATCCTTTCTATTGCAGGCGAATCAGGAAGTGGAAAAACAACGCTCGGAAAAATCTTATCAGGAATACTAAAGCCAACCGCCGGAGAAATAAAATATTTTTTCAATCAGAATAATTATGATAAAAATATTTCTCTTGTTCAGTTTCTTTTTCAGAATAATGTCGAGCTTATTAATCCTTTTCGCTCTGTCGAATCAGTATTGAGAGAAGCTATACAAAAGGCAGGTAAAAATGCGTTCGTAAAATCTGTTGATGAATTGCTGAGAATGTTTTCACTTCCTGAATCAATCAAGACACAGAAAGGATATACATTAAGCGGAGGTCAGCAGCAAAGAGTTGCACTTGCAAGAATTTTAGCAGTTAATCCTCAATTGGTAATTCTTGATGAACCATTTTCTGCTCAGGATAAAGAATCAGTTGATAATATTGTTTCAATAATTAAAAACATCAGTAATAATTCAGGTAAAACAATTATCTGTATTTCACACGATATTAAAGTGTTAAAAAATATTTCTGACAGACTTTTGATACTGAAAGATGGCAAAGTTGTAGAAATTGGTGATGCACAAAAAATTTTTTCTAATCCTCAGAATGAATTCACAAAATTTTTAATAAAAGCTTCTGAGCTTGAATTAACTGCAGAAGAAGTTGAAACTTTCTTGAAGAAATATGAACAAAACCAACGCAATCAGAATTCTTGAATCACATAAAATAAATTTTGACATCGTTGAATATGAAGTTGATGAAAATGATTTAAGCGGAGAAACTGTTGCAGAGAAAATCGGAGCTAATCACGAAGAAGTATTTAAAACACTTGTTGCCAAAGGTGATAAAACAGGTTATTGTGTTTTTTGCATTCCGGTAAATTTTGAACTGAATCTTAAAAAAGCTGCAAAAGCAAGTGACAACAAAAGTGTTGAACTTATTAAAGTAAAAGAGTTATTCCCCTTAACAGGATATATTCGCGGAGGATGTTCTCCGATTGGAATGAAAAAACAATTTCCGACATTTATTGATGAGACCGCTCAACTTTTTGAAAAAATTTTTGTCAGTGCTGGAGTAAGAGGAATGCAAATTCACATCAATGCTGATGACTTGAAAAACATCACTTCTGCAGAATACGCTGATTTAATTTAATGCAGCAAATTAAGTAACTCCGGACTTCCTCATTTTGGAAATATTGACCAGGAACTCTTAAATCTTAAGACTTTTGCGCTGACTAAAGAGTAAATTTTTTTGAGTCTTTGTGTCATTGTGGCAAATAAATCATTTATCAGCAGAATTAAGACAACATGCACAAAATGGCACAAAGAAATTATTAGTCATTCCCCTGATTGAGTGTAACATAAAAAAATATTTTTTAGGCAACCCTCTATTGTAAAGAATAAATTATTCAGGGCTTTAGTCACAGTTGAATCTAAAAACCCTTAAACAATGAGAGATTAATTTTTTTCAGCAGGTTCTAATTAAAAACGCTTTAATTATTTTTCCAAAGAAAAATGAAACTTTTTTAACAACATAAAGTATAAGCAAAGTTGGATAAACAGGAATTAAATCTTTTGACTGATGAAGAACTGATTCTCGAATTTCAGAAAAGTAATGATCAAAAAGCTTTTGAAATTCTTGTTGAAAGATTTAAAAATCCGTTAATAAACTTTGTTTACAGATTTTTAGGTGATTACGAAGCTTGCGTTGATGTTGTTCAGGATACCTTTGTTAAAGTTTACAGATACAAAGATTCCTATACATCGGTTGCAAAATTTTCAACATGGATTTATACAATAGCGGGCAATCTTGCACGAAGCGAATACAGAAGAAGAAAACGAAACAGCATTTTCTCCATCAATGATTATGGAGAAGAAGGTGAAAATTATGATATTCCTGATAACAAGTTCAGACCTGATGTTGAAACTTACAATAAATTCAAAGCACAGAAAATTCAGGAAGCTTTGATGAAACTGAAAGAAGTTTATCGTGAAGCTGTAATACTCAGAGATATTCAGGGGCTTAGTTACGAAGAGATTGCTGAGATTCTGAAAATTGAAGAAGGCACTGTAAAATCAAGGATAAACAGAGGACGAGCACAATTACAGAAATTTTTGAAAAACATTTATAAAGATTGAATGATTATGGAAGAAAACATTAACAATAAACTTTTAGATGATTTAAGAAATCTTCCGAAAGTTTCTGCACCTGATAATTTTGAAGAAGAACTTTGGAAGAAAATTTATAAACCTGAAGAGAAGAAAGAGTCATTCTGGCAGAAGATATTCTCAACAAATAAAATAATTCCTGCTGCAACAGCTGCAGCAATTATCATTATCTTTTTCCTTGTCCGGCCGAACTCATCTGATTACGAAGACCCATTTATGATTGAACCGCCTGTTCGTGAAGATATAATCACAGTTTCAAATGATGATGCTGGTGTAAGTGGAATGATTGAACAAAAACAAAAGATTGAACAACAGGAATGGAAAACTGATGAATCCAAAAGAAGTAGTTTGAAAAAAGAATTAGCTAAGCCAGAAATTGATTCATCGATTAAAGATAACCTTACCGAATCTGCTACGACTCCTGAAACATTAAGTCAATCATCTGGTACAATAAATGACGAAGTGCAGTTTGATATTGATAAAGAAGAATTAAACTTTCTGAAACGGAATTTAACCGATCAGGAAAAGCAGGAAATACTTGAATTAAAGAGAAAAATCAAAGCTTCTGATACACCAAAGGCAGAATAATTCTTTGTGATGTTGATAAAATTGCTTTGGATTAATTGTAGTTGAAAGATATATTTGTCCACGATTTTTGAAAAAGAAAGGTGATTTGATATGAAAAAAGGAATTCATCCTGAATACAGACCTGTGGTTTTTCAGGATCCTTCTTGCGATTTCGCAATTTTAACTCGTTCAACCATTAAGACTAATGAAACAATTAAATGGGAAGACGGAAACACTTACCCATTGGTTAAACTTGAAATCTCCAGTGGTTCACATCCATTCTTTACCGGAAAACAGAAACTTGTTGATAGTGCTGGTAGAGTTGAAAAGTTCAATAGAAAATACAGCAAGAAGAGTTAAATTTTTACTTCCATCTAAAAGAGGTTGTCTCATAAGACACAATTTGTCATCCTGAGCTAGTCGAAGGATGACATTATAT
>JAIMAZ010000033.1 GCA_023511695.1 Ignavibacterium sp. | reverse complement strand
GCATTTCTTTTTATTACTCTCAAACCAGTAGTGCTTCTGGAATTAAATTCAATTCGCAAAATGTTCAGAGAATTGAAAAAACATCCTTACTTCTAAATGAAGACAAACCAATAGAACTAGAAAAATCTTTTTCAATTTCATTCGATATTTCGTTTTGGGATTACAGAGAATTGGACCTATACTTAGAATTCAAGACAGCAAAGGAAATGAGATACGCTTAGTTTATAGTCCGTTCAAGGATACTGATACTTCTTTAATAGAATTGATAGAACCTTTCAATAAAAAATCTATCTCCTTGAAAATTCACAAAAAGAATCTTATAAGAAACAGTTGGTTTAATCTTAAGATTGCATTTAATAAAAATAAAAATCAACTTGAGCTTTATCTTAATAACAATTTAAATGACTCTCTCAATTACAAATTCACTAAAGGAAATGAATATAGATTTGCTTTTGGTATAAAAGATTTTAATAATCCCAATGATTTCGATATACCTGCAATGTCTATCAGAAATATTGTTATAAGAGAAAATAATGTTGTGAAATATTTCTGGGAATTAAATCCGTTCAATAAAAACCCATTAAGTGACAAGATAAGTGGTTCAAAAATAAAAGTCCTTAATCCTGTATGGCTTTATCAGGATTATCAGAAATGGAAGAAGATAGCTTCCTACAAGATATCGGATAAGTTAATTAATCCGTTTGGAGTTGCTTTTGATTCTATAAACTCAAGACTCTTTATTGATGGCGGAGAGAAATTAATTATCTATGATTTAGTCTCTGGCAAGGACTCTATTATAAAATATAAGACAAAAAGTCCCCAATTCTGGAATGATTTATTTTATGATAACAGCAATCAGCTGCTTTATTCATTATTTACTGCAAAGGGAAAAATTTCAATTTATGATCTTAAAAAGAATGAATGGAATGTTACAGACACTTCAACGAATCCGAGCGGTCACTATTTTGGAAGCGCAAAGTTTACTTATCCTAATGATAATGATATTTATTTGATTGGTGGCTATGGATGGTATAAAGCCAAAAATGATTTGTTCAGGTATGATTTTAAAAAAATGGATTGGATTAAAGTGAATTTAAAAAAGAATGAAATGACACCGCGTGCTTTCTTTACTTTTGGCAAAGGATTTAACGATGGCGAGTTTTTAATTTATGGTGGATCAGGTAATGAGTCCGGCGAGCAGGAAAAAGGTTTTAATTGCTACCATGATTTATTTCTCTTAAATATGAAAGACTCCTCAATTACAAAATTAAACCTGCCTGAAAAGGATAAATTTCCATATTCGTTATTATATAATTATAGTTACCTGGATAAAACAGACTCTACACTTTACTTTTTATGTCAAACTGAAATTGATAGTGGATTTTATATTTCATTAAAGCGGCTAAACTTAACTACTGGAAATATTTCTCCGGTTGGAAATAAATTTTGGGAAAGAAGTGCAACGAAATGGATGTATACTTATCTGCATTACAACAACTCCACAAATGAGTTTATATCTGTAATTTTCGATACTTCGACGGTTGAATTATATTCAATCAACTATCCGCCAATTTCAGAATCTGAAATAATTTACATTGAAAAAATCAATTCTGAACAAAATCATTTTCCTTCTCTGGTTATTTTGCTTCTCGGAGCTTCTGCAATTATATTCTTTTATGTCTATCGCAAAAAGATTAAAATGAAATTATCAACGGCAGGAGATGTTAATCAAAATGTTAATGGAGATTATGATTTTATAAAGAATCAATTAAAAAATTCAATTCGACTATTTGGAGGATTGTGGATTTACGACAAAGAAGGTAATGAAATTTCAGCCAGCCTTTCGCCCAAGTTAAAGGAAATTTTTCTCTTGATTTTGATAAAAAGTTTCAACAATCATCGTGGCGGAATTACATCCGAAGAACTTTCATCTATCATCTGGCCTGATTCATCACCCGAAAGTGTTAAATCAAACAGAGGTGTTGCAATAAACAAAATCAGAAAAACTCTTTCGAATGTTGAAGGAATTACATTGGAATTTTCAGACAGACTTTGGTCTATTAAAATTGAAAATGGTGCTAATTGCGACTATGGTGAATATCTAAAATATTACTCATCAATCAAGTCCGGGAAAATTTCTTTAAGTGATTCACTTGATCATATCCTCCAAACTCTTAAAGAGGGAGAATTTTTGAAAGGAATAAGCTACGAGTGGCTTGATTCAATAAAGTTTGCAATTAATAATGAAGTGATCGAATTTCTCAAATCATTTTTAGAAATCCGCGAAATAAAAAGTAATCCGGAAAAGATAGTACGCATCTGTGATATAATTCTTCAGTTTGATTGTGTGGATCAGGATGCCGTTAAACTTAAGATTAAAACTCTATCCGAAATAGGAAAAGTTCATATAGCCAAAAGTACATTCAAATTATTTATTGCCGAGTATAAAAGATTGTACGACGAAAAGTTTCCTCTTCCATTTGAAGAATTTATTTCCTGAAAAAAAAATTTTTTCGCAATTAACCCAAAATTAACCCTTCTTTTAGCCGTTCTGTTAACCCCAAAACATTTTATTTGATGTCAACTAAATAAAACATTTTAGAAATATTGGAAGTCCCCCAATATTCTGTTTCTCCGGTTCTGGGGGACCGGAGGTTAATATTATGCAAATAAAATTATTAGATAAGATGAAAAAGGTAAAAACAAAACCCTGTCCTAAATGTGGTAAACCGATTAGCATAAATGCTATCAGATGTAAGTGGTGTAAGTCCTGGTTGCTGATGGTGTAAAAGAATAGGTGATGAAGATTCTGTAAAGTTGAGAAGATTTAATCTTTTCATGAAGAAATAAACAAGAAAAGATTTTGATTGACTTTCTGTTAAACCTTATTCAATAACTGAGGTATTTTAATTGCACGCAGATGACACTGATTTAACAGATTTACGCAGAATCTTATTCTGTAAATATCATCTGTATCATCTGCATGCAATAATATTCAGCTTTTTATTCCTCTGCTTTTCCTCGTAATGAATCCCAAATCATATAGAAACAGATAACTGCAAACATTACAATTCCAAGCAATTCGGCTGAGTGTGATTCAGCCCATTCAGCATCAACCCAATTGTAACCAAGATATCGCAGGAATGCACTTATCACACCCATCAAAGCTCCGCCAGCAATAAAACCAGAAGCGATTAAAGTACCGCGTTCTCTTCTTGCATTGTTTAGTTTCTCATCTTTACTTCTTGTAGAAACATAATGAGCAATCAATCCACCGACTAATAATGGTGTGTTCAACTCAAGCGGGATGTACATACCAAGTGCAAAAGCTAAAGCAGGAACTTTTATCATTGTTAAAGTTGCTGCTAAAATTGCTCCGACAATATAAAGTGTCCAGGGTGCCGGCTGCTGGTCCATTAACGGTTGAATAACTGCAGCCATTGCATTTGCCTGCGGTGCTACAAGAGCTCCTTCACCAACAAATCCATAAGTTTCATTTAAAATCATAATCACAAAACCAACTGTTAAAGCAGATACAAGAACTCCGAGAAATTTCCACTGTTCTTGTTTCTTTGGAGTCGAACCAAGCCAGTAACCAATCTTCAAATCAGTAATGAATCCGCCAGCCATAGACAATGCTGTGCAAACAACTCCGCCAATTATAAGTGCGGCTATCATTCCCTGCTGGCCTTTCAAACCAACTGAGGTTAGGATGATTGATGAAAGAATCAAGGTCATTAAAGTCATACCACTAACAGGATTAGTTCCAACGATAGCAATTGCATTAGCAGCAACGGTAGTAAATAGAAATGAAATTATCAGTACAATCAGTAATCCGGTCAATGCCCAACCAAGATTATTCAAAACTCCAAAGTGGAAAAATGCTAATAATAAAATAGCTGTAGCAATTATTCCAATAACAATCGTCTTCATTGGAATATCTAGCTGAGTTCTTAACACATTGTTTGAACCATCTTTCTTTTCAAAAATTTCTTTTATTCCAAGTGATATAGCATCACGAATAATTTTCGATGAGCGAATTATTCCGATTATTCCAGCCATTGCGATTCCACCAATACCAATATGGCGAACATATTGTCTGAAAATTTCTTCGGCAGTCATCGCAGAAATAAGTTTTGTTGCGCCTGTTCCAAATGGCTCAGTTAATCCTGCACCGATATATGAAATTACAGGAACAAGCAAATACCAGGAAACAAATGAGCCGGCTACAATTATTGCAGCGTATTTTAATCCAACGATATAACCAAGTCCCATAACTGCAGCGCCAACATTCAAACGGAAAACGAGTTTAAATTTATCTGCAAGCATTTCACCGAAGCCGAAAACTCTTGTAGTAAATGTTTCGCTCCACCAACCAAAAGTCGCAATAATAAAATCATAGACACCACCGATTAAACCGCTTACAACAAGCACGAGAGCTTGCTTTCCTCCCTTTTCACCTGCAACAAGAACTTCGGTTGTTGCTGTTGCTTCAGGAAACGGAAACTTGCCATGCATCTCAGCTACAAAATATTTTCTGAAAGGAATTAAGAAAAGAATTCCTAATATTCCGCCAAAAGCTGAAGCAAGAAAAATCTGATAAAAATGTGCTTCAAGATTTAAAATGTATAAAGCCGGAATTGTGAAAATTGCTCCTGCTACAATCAATCCGGAGTTTTGTCCGATTGATTGTATAATCACATTCTCACCAAGAGAACCTTTTCTTTTAAGTGCAGCTGAAAGTCCAACTGCAATAATGGCAATCGGAATTGCAGCTTCAAACACCTGACCGATTTTTAATCCGAGATAAGCCGCAGCAGCAGAAAAAAGAACTGCCATTATCAAACCCCAGATTACAGAATAAGGAGTAATTTCCCGCGGAGTGGTTTCGGGCAGCATTATTGGTTTATACACTTCACCTGGTTTTAGTTCAGTGTAAGCATTTTCAGGTAGACCTTTAATAGGTCCGCTTGTGTGTTCACTCATACTTCACCTTTCAATATTTGAAGTTAATGGGTAATTCATATTCTGTGTTATTTGTTGATGGCGATTTAAAATAAATTTTACCAAATCCCAATGAACCATCTGATTTATAAATATCCGGCATAACAAATTTAACATCAATTGTTTTTATGTTGTTTGGATATAATGTAACTGATTTCTTTCCTGCGTTCTTAACTTCTAACTGAACAGGTGTGGGAAGATAAGTTAGTTCCTGAACGAATACTTTTGCAGATAACTCCTTGTTTACAAATGCAGGTATCAACTCTAACACAAAGTTTGCAGAGTCTTTATCATTTGGTAATTCTACACTAACAGTTCCACCACTTCTGTATGAAAGTGCATTCTTACTCACAGCTTTACCTGTTGAATCTAAAATCTGAAATGAAAAATCTGTTACTTTGTTAAAATCTTCTTTCGTTAAAGTAAAGTTGAATTCCTTTGACTTCTCTCCTTTGACAAGAGTGAAGGGAAATTTTAATGTTCCTTTTCCATCAACAGTTAAAGAATATTTCTTTTCAAGTCCGAGCAATTCTCCGCTTAAATTATAAGTCTTAGTTTCATTGAAGAAATTAACTAAATCAATTGAAGAATTATCTTTAGTTAAAGATTCATTATTTATTCTGCTTATTGAGCTGAACTCAACTTCGAGATTATATGTTGAAGGTTCTGAAGCAAGGAAAAATCCATCAACAACTATTTCATAAACCCCAGGAGTTAGATCGAAATAATAATTCTCAACTCTTTCATCATTATTCACTGAATAAAGAACTCTCGAAACATCTACCTGAATTCCATCATTGTTATGAAGGAAATATCTGCAGCGGGAATATTTCTGCGACATCTTATCGCGGCTTAAAGCAATCTTCATCGAGTTCTGACCAGCAGGAATTTTAACAAAATATCTTTTCAACATACCTTGAGCAACTGTTTCATCTTTCCAGAGCATTTTATAATTATTCGAAGAATGAAATTCATAAGGAACTACAACTGTAGCAATCATATCAAACTCTGGAAATGCTGAACCATCATCTCCGCTTGCGGATATTTTGGCTGTGTATAAACCAGGAGTTTTTAATTTTGATTTATCAAGTTTCACATTCACAGTTGCTGGCTGATCATTTCTAATGTAAGTTTTTTTCTGAATAAGCTTAAGCCAATCAGCATCAGTTTTTAATTTATATGTTCGATAAAATTTATCTGATTTGATTGAATTTTCCCTTTTGATAGTAAATGAAAAAACTTCATCGCCGGAAAGAAATGAAGCATCACGAATGTAAAGATTTGCAGAACGATTATCTGGTTGATTTGGAGCAAAAGAAGAAACAGTGTAAGTCTCGAATTTTTTATGTTCGCCATTTTTCAGATATTTTTTCATCAACTCAAAAGCATTTACCGCATTTATAAATCCACCGCCTTGATCAAGAACAGTATATTGATTCCAATATGTAGCTGACTCACGCAATATTTTATACAATAATTGTGATTGAATTTTAATATCGGGAAATTCGCTTTGTGCGGCACTCAAAAGTAACGACATCACTCCTGCAGAATAAGGACAAGCCATACTTGTTCCCCAGAATTTATCACCAGCAGTAAAATTAGGAACTGTTGATGTTGCTGCACCAGGTGAAACAATATCAGGTTTACTTACTTCTCCGCCTCGTGAACTGAAATGAAGAATGACATCATTAGGCAAATCATTTCCATAATTATCACGTGCAACTTCCTTAGCAAGCACAGCACCTGATGAAAAAACATAGTTGCTTGATGCTGGAAGTCCGGAACTCGAAATTCCTGGCCCTTCATTTCCATTACTAACACTTACATATAAATATGGATTTTCTTTCAGAAGTTTTGCAAGAAATTTTTCCATCTCAGAGTTATTTTCAATTTCACTTCCTACACCATAACTCATACTTACGATGCAAGGTTCTTTTCTTTCGCGTGAAATTTTATCAGCATACAAGTAAGCTTTCTTCATACTTTCATTTACCGTTGCACCACCGGGAAAATTATTATGACCAATTTTCAACGCAATTACATTCGCGCCAGGTGCAACTCCATTTATACCTACTTCACCGATATTGTAACCTGCAGCAATTCCAGCACAGTGAGTTCCGTGTGAACCATCATCAAAAAAGAATGATACTTTACTTTCTTCAGGGAAAATATTTAATGCCATAGTAAATGGTGCTAAACCTTTTTCTCTTTTGATTGTAAATGCATCAAAATTTTCATTGTAATTTCTTAATGGATTTTCATCCGATAAATCGCCGTTTCCATTAAGATCAAAGTAAACTACCAAATAGTTTTCTGAAGTCAGATATACTATAAAATAATAAACATCATCTGTCGAGCCGTTTCCATTTAAATCAGCGGAACCACTGTTTGAATTTATAAGATGATTTTCCGGGAAAGCTCCAATAAAATATTTTTTATCAAGAGAAGGAAGCAGTTTATCTGGGTTTGCTTTAACTGAAAACTTTAGTTCTGAATTCTCAAAAAAAGTTTCACCTTCATTTGATTTTATCTCTGCGGGATAGAAAGGCATATCACCTTCACCTGTAAAATCCTGCACATCAATTACTTTAACTTTTCCTGTAGAAGTTTTTGTTAAGCCATCAATTCCCATATCAACACCGGTATCAAGCACGATAATAATTGTTCCTCTTCCATCATACTCTGGATGTTGTTTCAAAAAATCTTCAACTCCGGTACTTTTCAATGCGAGGAAAGTTTGACTTTCCTGTGCACTGATAATAAATGAGAAAACAAAAATGAAGAAGATTGTTTTAATGGATTTCATCTTTAATACCTTTTAATTTTTTATTGCAGGAATACAATAGATTTGTTTCGCAGAAATGTTGTGATTGTATGTTCAGAATATTTTCTGAAATGTTTGTTGCTTTGTTGTATTTTTTCATTAAACAAATTTAAGTTTAATTCGTTGCGAAATTTAAGTACAAATACTGTGAGTTTTCAAAGGAAATCTTAAATGTTTTTACGATTGTTCTGAATATGTTTATTGGAAAGAAGCTTTTTTAGGAATCCCATTTTTCTTTTCTGAAAAGAGAACATAACCAGATTGTGTTTAATCAGAATTGAAATGATAACAACTTAAATTAAAAATTATGAAATCAATGCTTTATATAGTTTCTACTCCAATCGGCAATTACGAAGATATAACCCTTCGTGCATTAAGATTAATTAAAGAATGCGATTTGCTTATTTGTGAAGAATACAAAGAAGCAAGAAGATTACTTTCTTACTTTAAAATTCAGAAAGAACTTATTGCACTTAATGAACACAATGAAAAAGAAGTAACTGATGAAATAATTATTCAGATTAAAGAGGGTAAATCTGCAGCATTGATTTCCGATTGCGGAACTCCATTATTTTCTGATCCGGGACATTATCTTGTTAAAGTTGCAATTCAAAATAAAATTGATGTTGTACCGGTTCCCGGTGCAAGCTCTCTGCTTGCTGCGCTTGTTGGCAGCGGAATGGATTTCGAAAAATTCTATTACTATGGTTGGCTTTCTCCAAAGAAAGATATTCGCAGAAAACAATTGTATGACTTACGAAAAATTAAAGACACAATTGTAATTCTCGATACTCCTTATCGCCTTCAATCACTTCTCGAAGATGTCGTAAAGATTATCGGTGAAAATGTTGGTGTTGTGCTTGCTTATGAACTTACAAAAGAAAATGAAAAATTTTATCGTGGCAATGCTGGCAATATTTTGAATGCTGTTAAAAGAGAAAATCTTAAAGGTGAGTTTGTGTTGATAATCAAAAACCAATAGCACGAGGATTGAACTGATCGGAAGGATATTAACGGATTAGATCAGTTTTAATCTGTTTAATCAGTTCGATCCGTGTTCCAATTTCTTTAGTAAAGAAACGTTTTCGATATGATAAGTATGCGGAAACATATCAACTGGTCTTATCTTCATCAATTTATAACCTGCATCAACCATTAACTTGATATCTCTGACCTGTGTAGTTGGATTACAACTCACATATACAATTTTATCCGGAGCTAAAGCAATTACATTATCAACAGTATTTTTATGCATTCCGCTTCTTGGTGGATCAACAATAATTACATCTGGTTTAGGAAGATTATTTTTCTCAACAAGAGGCAGAAATGATTTGTATAAATCAGCAATAATGAAATCAACATTTGAGATATTGTTCAACTGTGCATTCACTTTCGCATCCTCAACAGCAGATTGAACTGATTCAAATGCAAATACTTTTCTGACTTTTTGTGAAATGAATATTGCAATAGTTCCTGCGCCCGAATACAAATCATAAACAATCTCATTGCCATTGAACTGTGCAAAATCCACCGCAGTTTGATACAACTTTTCTGCTTGCTTTGTGTTAGTCTGGAAAAAAGAGTTAGCACTTATTCTGAAATTATAATCACCGATTTTATCATAAATAAAACCTGAGCCGTAAATAACTTTTTCATAATCACCAACAGCAACTGATGATAACTTCTTACTTATGTTATTAACCACTGTTGTAACAGCAGGAAATTTTTCAATAAGATTATTTGCAAACTCTTTTAGTAAGATTTCATCTTCATCGCTTGTTACAAGATTTACCATCAGATAATTATTATAGAAAGATTGACGAATAACGAGATTCCTTAAAAAGCCAGTATGTGTTTTCGTCGAGTAAACAGAAATATTTTTTTCAAGAAAAAATTTTCTTGTGAAATTCAGAATTTGGTTACTTAAATCAGATTGAAGCAGGCATTCGTCAATATCGAGAACTTTATCATAAATTTTGGGAATGTGCAATCCCAACGCAAAATCTTTGCTTAGTGTATCATTAGATGAAATTTCCTGCTTAGTAAGCCATCTTTTGTCACTGAATGAAAATTCCATTTTATTGCGGTAGAAAAAAACATTATCAGAAGGGAGAATTGGTTCGGTTGAAAAATCTATAAAGCCGCCAAGTTTATTAAAAATTTCCCCGACTTGTTTTTGCTTGTATTCTAATTGCTTTGGATAAGATAAATCCTGTTGTTTACATCCGCCGCATAGACCAAAGTATTTACACTTTGCCTGTGTTCTATCAGACGATGGTGATAAAATCTCGACAGCAATAGCTTCAGCATAAGACTTTTTGATTTTAATTAATCTGGATTTTACAACATCACCCGGATAGGTTCCGTGGACGAATACAACATAATTTTTTTCATTTCCATCTTCTTCATTTATTCCAAGCAATTCATTCTTAGAAACTTTTGCAATGCCTTTCCCTTCAAAAGCATACTTTTCAATGTGAAGTTCTACTATGTCGCCTTTTTTTAATTTCATTTCTCATTCCTGTTTGTGTCCTTGTGTTATTGCGGCAATAATCATCCGTCACTAAAACTCGAGGGCACGAAGTTTTAAGATCAAAAGTTTAAATCCTATGTGTTTATCAGCACCAAGTTTCAAATATGCATTCGATTCGTGACTGATTCTATTAAGAAGTTTTTTATAATAACTTTTTTCTTTATCAGATAAAGTTTCAATAACACTTTTTAACTGATTAACAGTATTTTCATAATAACTTCTGAGTGAAGATGAAAGATCTTCTTCATACTCCAAAGAAAAGTTTTTTGATTCATAATATTCAGCGCACTTATTGTGCTGCAATGGTAAGATTCCCGATGATTCAAAAATATCTTTCACAAATTGAGGATAGGTTTCTCTTAGAGCAGTAATTTCACCAACACACAATAATGCTTCCGGCTTAAGAATTCTTTTTATCTCTTTTATAATTTTATTTCTGCTCTTAAGCGATATTGATGCCTGAGCATAGACCAAATCAAAAGTATCGTCAGCAAAATCAGTGTTATCATAATCCATCATTCTGATTGAGATATTTTTCTCTTTCGGGATATTTAATCTTGAACTAATAAGTGAATCATAATCACTCACAATTATATTAACAGACTTTGCGCCGGCATCAATAATCTTCTCTCCAATTTTTTCGCTCTGAGGTCCAATTATTAAAACAACTTTATCAGTTAAATGAATTTTACTTTTAATTAAACGAAATTGTTTAAATCCGCCGGGAAGAAAAATGTTTTGTTCTTTATACAATGTATCTTCTCAAAATTAATTTTAATTAAAATGTTAGACTGAAAAATCTTTCAACATAAACTGCCATGCTGGTTCAATGAAGATTTCCAGATTATCTTGCTTAAGATAATCTTTTTGTTCAAGTGTGAGTATCACACCTTTTTTTAATCGGTACTTTTTCATCGCTTCGATTAATCCGTTTATTTCTCTTTCCTTATTTAATTCATTTAATTCAGTAGTAACCTGATATGCTGCAATAATTTTAAACTTATCATATAAAACAAAATCACATTCTTTTTTGTCGTAACTATAATAAATATTTTTACCCCTCGATTTCAGGTAAAGGTAAACAAGATTTTCTAAAAGTCTTCCTTTGTTTTCTGATAAACTGAATGAAATGCTATTTGCTAGTCCATTATCAATACAGTAGATTTTTTTATCGTTGGTGTTTTGAACATTTATTGATTCAGAATAAATGTTCGTCATAAAAATTAAATTGGCATCCTGAATATAGTTTAGAAACATATAGATTGAATCTTTACTTACTTTAACACCAATTGATTTAAGTTCATTAAATATTTTATTAACCGACAGATAATTTCCAACATTAGTCAGCGCTTTTTTAATAAGATATTTCAATGCAATCGGATTAGAAATATTATATCTCTCAATTATATCCCTGAGCATCATTACATCAAGATAAGATTGCAATGTCTTATTTCTAAGTTCTTCACTAAAATCAATTATTTCCGGAAATCCTCCTTGAAGCAGGTAGTTATTAAAATGCCGGATAAGATTTGCTTTAGTTTTTGTTGAAGAAAGATTATCAAACGGAACATTCTTAAATCTTAAATATTCTTTATAACTAAGAGGAAATAATTCATAGCTTAAAGCCCTGCCTCTTAAACTCGACGAGACTTCAGTATTTAATAATTTAGAAGATGAACCGGTGATAAAAATATTTTTTGAAACATTATCGTATACTCTTCTGATAAATTTTTCCCAATTTTTAACTGTCTGAATTTCATCAAAGAAAAAATATAATTCATCTTCATTTTCTGGATACAATTCATAATATGCTTCAAGTATCAGGTTGAGAGTTGAAGAATCAAAATCTAATCTCTCGTCTTCAAAATTGATATAGATAATATTCTTCCTGTGAACTTTCTCCGCCAGCTTATTAATCAGGAAAAAGAGAAAATAAGTTTTTCCAACTCTTCGAGGTCCAATAATTGAAATTATTTTCCCTGATTTAATTGGAACAGATAGATTTCTCTCAATTATTTCAGGTAAAGACCTGGAATGAAAATCTGCTATTATTGTCTTTATTATTTCTTTCATTTTTTACTCTGCACAATAATAATACTTTCCCTGTAAAAAGGAAAGTATGAAGTTATACCTTCCTTTATTAAAGGATGGATACTTCTCTGAAATAATTAAATTTAAATCGCTGTAAAATACTTTTTATTACTTTGCCTTTAGATAAAGCATAAACTATTTTTGAAATGCAAATTCAACATACTTCAGAGGCTCAGATGAAAAAAATTCTTTTTCTTTTAATTCTTTTCTTAATCATTTCGGTTTCCATTTTACCTCAAAACAAAAGAGCAATTACGGTTGATGATTTGTGGGCACTGAAACGAATTGGCAGTTATGATATTTCGCCGGATGGTAAAACTTTAGCTTTTACTTTAACCTCTTACAGTTTTGAATCAAATAAAGGCAACTCCGATATTTTTTTAATTGACAGTAATGGGAAAAATTTCCGTCCGTTTAAAAATTCTGAAAAGAATGAAAACGAACCCAAATTTTCGCCGGATGGTAAATCAATAGCTTTTACAAGAGATGGACAAATCTGGCTCTGCTCAATTGACGGTTCAAATGAAAAAAAATTAACTAACATTTATACTGAAGCTTCAGGATTTAAATGGTCATCAGATGGAAAGAAAATATTATTCGTCTCAGCTGTTTATCCGGAATGCCTGACTCAGGAATGCAATGAACAAAAAGATAAAGCAAAGGAAGAAAACAAAGTCAAAGCACAAATCTTTACTCAATTAATGTACAGACATTGGAATGATTGGCGAGGTGACAAAAGAAGTCATCTTTTCATTCTTGATGTTGCAACAGGTAATTACAAAGATTTAACTGAAGGCAACAAAGAAGATGTTCCTCCGCTTGCTCTCGGTTCTTCAAACGATTATAATTTTTCACCTGACGGAAATGAAATAGCATTTACTCTGAATCCTGAATTCAGTACTGCTATAAGTACAAATCTTGAAATTTATCTTTTAAGTCTCTCTTCAGAATCAACGCCAAAATTAATTTCAACAAGCAAGGGGGTTGATTGTCAACCAGTTTATTCTCCGAATGGAAAATGGCTTGCCTGGACTTCGATGAAACGTGCTGGCTTTGAAGCTGATAAAAAAGACATAATACTTTTTGAAAGAAAAACCGGAACTATGAAAAACCTTACAGAAGAATTAGATCGTTCTGTTGAAGAGTTTATCTGGTCGCCTGATTCAAAAACAATTTACTTTACAGCACAGAATGAAATTAATAGCTCAATCTACAAACTTGATATTGAAAGAGGTGAAATCGAACTTTTTTATAAAGATAACTATAATACATCAATCAGCATCTCTAACGACGGAAAAACATTGTTCTTTCTAAAACAAAGAGCAAATCTTCCTACAGAAATTTTTTCAATAAGTACTGATGGCAAAAACACTTTGCAGCAGGTTACGAGCGTTAACAAAGATTTACTTTTGCAACTTGAAATGAACTCAGTTGAAACTTTCTGGTGTGAAGGAGCGAATGGAGATAAAGTTCAATCAATATTAGTTAAGCCGCCTTTCTTTGATTCAGCAAAAAAATATCCTATGGTTTTCTTAATCCACGGAGGACCGCAAGGTGCATGGGAAGATAATTTTCATTACAGATGGAATTATCAAATGTTTGCTTCGCAAGGTTATGTTGTTGTTGCGCCAAATCCTCGCGGCTCAACCGGCTATGGTCAAAAGTTTACTGATGAAATTTCCGGCGATTGGGGAGGAAAAGTGTATACTGATTTAATGAATGCTTATGATTATGCGGTAAAAAACTTTTCATTTATAGATTCAAAGAATACTTTTGCTGCAGGTGCTTCCTATGGTGGATATATGATTAACTGGATAGCCGGACATACTGATAGATTTAATGCTCTTGTTTCTCATGCTGGTGTATTTAATCTTGAAAGCATGTATGGAACAACTGAAGAACTTTGGTTTCCTGAATGGGAATACGGTGGAACTCCCTGGGAAAAAAGAGAAGTTTATGAAAAGTGGTCGCCGCATAGATATATTCACAACTGCAAAACTCCGGTTTTGGTCATTCACGGCGCAAAAGATTTCCGAGTTCCTGAAGAACAAGCTTTTCAACTTTTTACTTCACTGCAGCGACTTGGAATTGAAAGCAAATTTTTATATTTCCCTGATGAAACTCATTTTGTTGCAAAACCACTTAACTCAAAACTTTGGTGGAATACAGTTTACGATTGGTTCAAAAATCATTTGAAATAAGGAGGTAAAATGAAAGAAAGAGATATCCAAATAGTTTCACCTGATGATGAAATATTTGAAGACCTTAACGATCTCGGCGCTTTTAACATTGGTGGTAAAAGCGAAAAGCAGGTAGAGGAAGATTATAAAGACAAAGCAAATTATGTCGAGGAAAATCTATGGACAAAACTCGAAAGGGTTGGAAAGAAAATTTCTTTCGCAAAAGATATAATTGCATTGTTCAATTATATGCGCGACCCATTAGTTAGCTGGCATAGAAAAGCTATAGTTATAATGGGTCTTATTTATTTTATTTCACCAATTGATAGTATTCCCGATATTGCTCCATTAATTGGTTACCTTGATGATCTTGGTGTTATAACTGCTCTTCTAAAATTTTTAGGCAGCGAACTTATTCCTTATTACGATTCGAAATACAGAGCTTAATTTTTAATGAATTATAAAGTCATCAAATCCGAAATAAGATATAAGGGAAAAGTATTTGATCATCAGGTTGATGAAATACAGTATGACAGTGGTAACATTGGAATCAGAGAGGTTGCAGTTCATCCTGGTGGTGCGGTTGTAATTCCGATTAAAGATGATGGCAAAATTATTTTAGTAAAACAGTTCAGATATCCTTTACAAAAAACCTTGATTGAACTTCCTGCCGGTAAGCTTGACAAGAACGAAGATCCGTTAAATTGTGCAGTCAGAGAACTTGAAGAAGAAACCGGTTATAAAGCAAAAGAATTCACAAAACTTGGTGCAATTTATACGGCACCAGGTTATTGCACAGAAATACTTCATATATTCAAAGCTGTTGGATTGATTGCCGGGAATCATAATCGCGAAGAAGGTGAACAAGGAATGGAATTGTTTGAATTTACTCTTGAAGAAATAAAGCAAATGATTTTATCAGGTAAGATTAACGATGCTAAAACTATAGCTGGGATTTTCTATCTATTGAATTCATAATCCAAAAGAGGCTGACTATGAAAAGAATAATTTGCATTCTTACAATTCTCTCTATCTTCATAAGTCATAAATCTTTTGCTCAATTAAAACTTGAGTTCAGCGGTGGATATATTCATTCAATGAATCATACCGGTAATTTCTCACATATTGACAATGGCAGGCAAGGTTCATTAGCTGCTTTTATCCCAATTACACAATCAATTGATTTATCCGGAAGATTTATTTATCAGTTAAGAAGTTTTAACAAAAACAGTTTTTCTTTTTTTGTTCCGCTTGTAGTGGGCTATCCTATTCCTGTAATCACAAATGGGGATAATCTAAAATCCTACGGTTTAATGTTCGGAACAAGAGTTAGTTCACAAAGAAATTCTCTTATCAACACATTTTTAACTGCAGAAACCGGATTGATTTATCAC
>JAIMAZ010000323.1 GCA_023511695.1 Ignavibacterium sp. | reverse complement strand
ATCCGTCAGCTGACGGATCAGTGTGACAGTAAAAATTACTTTTGAGACAACCTCTTTTTTTATTAAAAAGGATTTAATATGAACGAAATTAAAATCTCAACCGTTAAAACAAAATCTGACCTGATGAGGTTTATAAAATTTCAATGGAAGATTTACAAAGATTATCCATACTGGGTACCGCCACTTATTATGGATAGAAAAAAACTTTTAAGTAAAGAGAAAAATCCTTTTTTCAAACACGGAGATGCTGAATATTTTCTTGCTGAAAGAAATGGTGAACTTGTTGGAAGAATTGCAGCGATAAGGAATGATCTTCACAACAAATATCATCACGATAAAGTTGGTTTCTTTGGTTTCTTCGAATGCATTAATGATCAGCAGGTTGCAAACTCTCTGTTTGATGCTGCAAAGAACTGGCTTAAAGAAAGAGGTTTTAATGCTATGCGTGGTCCGGCAAATCCTTCAAGCAATGATGAGTATGCAATGCTTATTGAAGGTTTTAATGATTCACCAAGAATTTTAATGACTTACAATCCACCTTACTATATAAATCTTTGTGAGAATTACGGATTCAAAAAAGCAAAAGATCTTTACGCATATAGTCTCGAACACGATAAGGTTGTTTCATCGGACAAAGTAAGAAGAGTTGCTGAAATTGCACAAAAAAGAACCGGAATAAAAATAACTTCTCTGAATATGAAAGACTTTAAAAATGAATTACTAAAAGTAAAATATGTTTACAACAAAGCGTGGGCACCGAACTGGGGCTTTGTACCGATGACTGATGAAGAAATTGATGCAGCAGCAAAAGATTTGAAGCCACTTGCTGAACCTTCTCTCGTTTTGTTCGGCGAAATAAATAATCAACTGGTTGGATTTGCTTTGGTAATGCTCGACTACAATCAGGTCTTTAAAGAAATGAACGGACATCTTTTTCCATTTAACTTTTTAAAACTTTATACTAAAAAGAAAAATATTACCTGGGCAAGAATTATTACTCTCGGAATAATTCCTGAATATCAGAAAAAGGGATTAGATGCTGTGTTCTATTGGGAAATTGTTAATCGTGCAGCAAAGGTAGGAATTTATAAAGGAGAAGCAAGTTGGATATTGGAAGATAATGATATGATGAATCGTGGAGCACAGGCACTTAATGCAGAAATCTATAAGAAATATCGCGTATGGGAAATTCCAATTTAATATTATTGAAGTTTCTCACTCTCTTAGTTTTATTTAACAATTTTCTTTTTCCACAGTATAATGTTTCTCATCGCGATTTAATTGAGACAACAGCAAAAAGAGAATTTGACAAAAACATTATCGAAAAATATCTCTCCTCTTCTGATTCAAACGATGTAATAGCAGCTTTATTATCCATCTCGCATTCCGAAGATAGTAAATTGATAAAAAAAATTACTGAACTTGATTTTAACAAATACGGCAAATGGATTTCATTTGCTTTAGGTCAAATCGGTGAATCAGTAATTTCTAAAAAATTTTTATGGGAAAAACTTTTTGATAATCAATGCGATTGCTCAGAATATGTTTTTTACCCTCTTGGCAAAATTGGTAATGAAAATGATTTACAAAGACTAACTAAGTTATATCTTAGTCGTAATACTCAGAGCTCAATTTTCAATGGGATTGAAGATGCATTACTGCAATTCAGAATAAGAAATATAACTTTAGAGCAAAGCAAAAAAGTACTGGTTGAAATGATAGTTGACAATACAACTTCAATTGAAAGAAAAAAGAAAGCTTTGTTCACGCTTGCAAGATTAGGAAGTGACAGCATCATCAATTCGTATCTGATTGAAACTTTGTTAAGCTCAAATGACAATGAATTGTTACAATTATCACTGATGAATTTCCGAATTCAAAAATTTTTTCCTGCAGATCAGAAACTTTTGTTTGAATTAAATCTGAAAAGTGATGCAGTAAGAATTGAATTTATTAAAGCTCTTCCCTATTCTGAAAACCAATCAATTATAATCAATACAATCAATTCATTTTTGTCATCTGAAAATGTAAATGAGAATCTAATCGTCGAAAGTTTAAAGACATTACAATCAAAAAAGTGGGACGAAGCTTTACTTAATAATTACAAAATCAAAAACTTATTAAGAGAAATAATTGAAAAATCATCCAAAAGAATAATTACAGAAGAAGCTTTTAATGCCTATAAATATTTATTTGGAACAGATGAATATCTGAATAGCGTTTCTTCACAACTCAAATTAGCTCCTAAAAGCCGGTTACAACTTCTTTTCGGAAATAAAAAAGATAATTTGAAGTTTGACGAAGTTGCAAAAATTTATTCTGATGCTAAGGATTTGAAAGAGAAACTTTCTGCAATAGAATTTATTCTTAGCGAAAGTAATATATATTCGAATGATTCAGAATTCATTAACTTTATTTTCAAATCTCTTTTATCAGACAATGCAGCAATTATTTCAATTACGGCAGATGGAATTGATTCAGCTTTTATCAGTAATAATTCAGATAAATTAAGAAGTATTATTCTTACTCAATCTCAAAGATTCAAACACGATACTGATTTCATTGAAGCGGAAATTTCATTAGTAAACCTGTCAAAAAAAATCTCAGAAGATTTTTATAAAGAAGTTTTGAATAGATTAGCCGATACAAAAATATATTCACTGAGAAAAATTCTTTTGTATGGAAATGTAATTTCCAAACCAGTGAAAAAAGAATTTCCAAATCTCGATATACTATTAGATAAATCATTCCAATACACAAAAGCTATAATCGGAACCAGCAAAGGAAATATTGAAATAAAATTCAGAGCTGATTTAGCTCCGGTAACTGTTGGCAATTTTATATATCTCGCTGAAAAAAAATTTTATGATGGAATAATTTTTCACAGAGTTGTTCCGGGATTTGTAATTCAGGCAGGCGATCCAACCGGTACTGGTTGGGGCGGTCCTGGTTATGAGATTATTTCTGAATTTTCACCTGAAGAATTTTATACAGGAGCTGTTGGAATTGCAAGCGCAGGAAAAGACACTGAAGGTTCTCAGTTCTTTATTATGCAAGGTTATTATCCACACTTAAATGGTCGCTACACATTATTCGCAGAGGTAATAAGTGGAATTGATGTTGTGATGAAAATTACTGAAGACGATAAAATTATCTCAATTCAGCTCATCAAATAATTATTTTAGCACTTCATTATATTTTGAAATGTGTGAAGG
>JAIMAZ010000322.1 GCA_023511695.1 Ignavibacterium sp. | reverse complement strand
GGATTGGTTAAAAGAAAAGGTAAAAGGCGTGCTGCAGAATACGAAGCAATTTAAATGACGGAATTATCAAAAAAATGGCGGAATCAGTGGCGGATTTATTTATGGCGGAATTTTTGAATTCCTGGCGGAATTATGGCGGATAGTTTAGTGGCGCAAAACATGGGAACCTGGCTCATAAACTGGCGCATAATTGCTGTGATTGATGTCAGAAGTCCATACCTAAAAAGAAGGAAGTAGCCATGAACTGTGCAATTTACACGAGGGTATCCACGGACAACCAAGCCGAAAAAGAATATAATTCCTGTGAGGCTCAGGAAGAAAAGATAAAGGCTTATATCAGAAGTCAGGAAAATCTGAAACTCTATAAAGTTTATACTGATCCCGGCTTTTCTGGTGCCTCTTTAGAAAGACCAGCACTGAGGAAAATGCTTGATGATATAATTGATGGGAAAATTGATTGTGTTCTCACTTATAAAATTGACCGTCTTACAAGATCACCCAAAGACTTCTACACCCTTATTGAATTATTTGATAAGCACGGTGTTGCTTTTATCTCCGTAACAGAAAATTTTGACACATCCTCTCCTTCTGGAAGGCTTTTAAGAAATATTATGCTGACCTTTGCTCAGTTTGAACGAGAGATGACCGCAGAAAGAACGAGGGACAAATTGGCTCAGAGGGCAGAAAAAGGGATGTGGAACGGTGGTATTGTGCCTTATGGATATAAGAAAGAAAATAAAAAACTTGTTATCAATCCTAAAGAGGCTGAAATTGTGAGACTTATTTATGAGACTTATACCAGCACCGGTTCTTTATTTCAGGTTTATGAAAAATTGAAGCAAGAGGAAATAAAAGATAGACAAGTAAAAATTTTTTCAAAAGGTGCTATTCATTATATTTTAAGAAATATTGTCTATACTGGAAAACTCAAATATGGAGGAAGTATATATCAAGGGATTCATAAACCGATTATCTCAGAGGGCTTATTTAACCTTGCCCAGCAAATACGCAAAGAAAAAATCAGAAAATTAAGAGTATATAAAGATTATCTGTTTGGCGGACTTATTGTTTGTAAGGAATGCGGTTCTAAAATGACGCCGTGTTTTGCTAATAAAAGAAAAGAGAATAAACTAAAGAGATATTACTATTATCGTTGCACCTCCACTTTTAAGAGGGATTGGAATGCCTGTTCTACAAGACAGGTAAATGCAAACAGGATTGAAGATTATGTTTTAGAAAATCTTAGTAGAATTTCTCTTGATAAGAATTATATTGAAAATCTTATCTTTAGGCTTAATCATGAGGATGAAGCGGGCTACCGCTCTGGACACGAACTAACAGAAGAATGCTCTCCTCTTTCCTCTCAAACGCTTCAAAATATTCTAAAAATCTTTTTAACCTCCCATGCCCAGCAAAAAGGAATTGAAAGAAATCTTTTAATCAAAAAGTTCATTAAAAACATTCTTTATTCAAAAGACCAAATCCAGATAAACCTTTATTATTCAGAGGATTTTGATGCCTTAAAGAATTTAAAATTTCCACTTTGGGTGGGGTTGGGTGGGTCGCAAAAAGAAAAGGAGGCTTCCTTTCTTTATTCCGAAAGCCCCCAGTTCGTATTATCAAGATTGGCTCCGCGAGCAGGACTCGAACCTGCAACCCTCCGGTTAACAGCCGGATGCTCCACCATTGAGCTATCGCGGAATTTCTTCAAAAATTGCGTTCAAAAATAATGCTGCACCCTTTCTTTGTCAAGCAAATTTACAGAAATATGTTGTGCAAATTCAGACTTGTGAGGCAAGTTTCTCAATAAGTGAGGTTAATTCATCTATCTCTTCGGATTTATCAAAAAAATAATCGGCTCCGGATTTTAGAATAACCTTTTTAAGCTTTTCATCAGCCATGTTTGAGATTACAATATTTACCACTTTATCATTGGCATTCTTGGAATATTTTATTAAATCAATGGCAGTTCCGTCAGGAAGGTTATAATCGAAAATACAAACTTCAGGATTGTATTTCGTAAGAAACTCAACTGCGTTTTTCAGATTCTCCGCTTCACCAATTAACTCAACTTTTTTGATTTCACTAAATACTCTGGCCAAACTTCTTCTAACATAAGGAGAATCATCAACCAGATATAGTTTTAACTTTTTCATAACATCAGATTTTTCTGATGTTATTTAACAATTTTTTTTGATGAATGCCTCTGGACAAAGTCTGATTTGCTTGTAGTATTTTTACGACAAAAAATTTTTACAGTAAATTGTTTTGTAATGCATATCGGATAATTTCAGCATTTGATTTGAGCTTCAACTTCTCAAGAATTCTTGAACGATATGTGTTTACTGTACTTGTACTGAGCGCTAATTCATTCGATATTTCAACTTGTGTTTTACCTTTTGCCATTAGAATCATTATCTGAAGTTCGCGATCTGAAAGTAGTTCGTGGGGTTTTTGTTCATTAGTACTTTTTATTTTATATAATAATTTTTCTGCAAAGGCCTGACTAATATAATTTCCGCCTTTAGCTATCTTCTTTAAAGCATTTAGCAATTCATCTGATGCGGACTCTTTAGTTATATAACCGGATGCACCGGCTTTAATTGTTCTTTCACCAAATTGATCTTCAGGATACATACTTAAAATTAAAACCTTAGTTTCTGGTTTTATTTTTTTTACATGCTTTAATACATCTAATCCACTTCTGCCGGGCATATTCAGATCGAGGATGAGAATATCAACCTCGTTCTCATTTATAAAATCCAGAACTTCATCAGGATCGCCCGATTCACCAACGACAATAAATTCTTTTTCTCCTGAAAGAATTTTTTTTAATCCTTCGCGTATCAGCAGATGATCGTCTGCTATGAATACTTTTAACTGCTTCATAATAAGTTCCTTCCTTTAATTGTTATTTAAAGGAACACTAAGCAGAACAGTAGTACCTTGTCCGGATAATGACTTGATATTTAGTTCGGCTCCAAAACTTAAAGCACGTTCCTTCATTCCGGTAATACCAATTGAATGAAGTGGATCAAGTAAGTCTGGATTGAAACCTTTGCCGTTATCCTGAATTATTATTTTAAGAATATTTCCTATTTCAAGTATGCTGAAATTAATCTCAGTTGCCTTAGAATGTCTTAAAGCATTAGTAAGAGATTCCTGCACAATACGATATACATTAAGCTGACTATCTTTCGGCAGAATAAAATTTTTAGCTTCAACTTTGAAATTTACTTTTACTCCTGAACGTGTAATGAATTGTTCAATCAGCCATTCGAGTGCAGGAATTAAACCCAGATTATCAAGCAC
>JAIMAZ010000321.1 GCA_023511695.1 Ignavibacterium sp. | reverse complement strand
TAAGAAGATGATGGTAATAAAGTAAAATTTAATTTGTGTGTCGGTCCGTCATCCGTCAGTTGATGGAGACGGACTGATCTCTCCTTAATTCTCAAACCACGGATAGCACCGATGATCACAATGCTAAATTAACGACAATTTGAAATTGAAAATTAAAAATTCTCAACAATGTTGAATGAATACTATTTTGCTCTTACAATCTTCAGAAGTTTTTTATCGGATTTTTTAATTGATGCTTCATCAGTTTTAATTTTCATCAGCTTTCCTTTAAGCCAGCTTTCACTCATATCGGAATAATGCTGACTGAAAATATTTCCTGACTGACCTGTTGTCAAAATCAAATTGATTTCTTCCGGTTTTGCAAAATCATAAATAAATCTCATTGATGGACCTAAAACATTTTCAAATTCATCGTGACGAAATGCTGCAAACTCTTCAATGCTTTTTGCAAATGGATATTCAGTATTAAAAATTGTTGTTCCATCTCCGCCAATTTCATAAGGACCAATGTTTATGAACTGATCAATCAGATTAAAGTTGCCGCTAAATGGATGTTTGAAAATTACTTTATGAATTCTTCCCCACTGCCAATAGCTTAAATCTTTACCATATTTTTTCTCAAGATATGTTAAAGCATCAGATAAAGATTTTCTTATGACGAAATTTTTATCTTCAATTTTGGATGTTGTTATATCATCGAACCAGCTTGTTTCTGATGGAAGAATTTTTAATAAACTTCTGTATGGAACATTTGCGATAAATAAAAATTTATTAAATAAGTCTTCGCCCATTTCATCAAGATAAATATTTCTTAAAAGATATTTAAGAAAAACCTGATAAATGCTTGTAACCTGAGTTGAGCCATTCATTTCACAGTCCCATTTTTCAAGAAGTTCAAGTGCTTCAAGAAGATTTTTATCTTTTACTTTAACATCTTCAAATGCTTTAATAATGTAAGGCACAACTTGTTTTGCATATTCAGATGTTTGATCCATCTGATATTTCATAAAATCGTCAGTTGAATGTTTTACTTTTTTATTAAGCAGAAAATTTATTCTGTCAAATCGTGATGTTGGTTCCCATAAATTCGAAATGTGAAACTTAAAATTCGGGAATAAATTATTGTTGGCAGTTGCATAGAAATTTTCCGGTGGATTTATTATTACTGCCAATTCATCTTTCGGAACAAAACCTTTCCAATCATTTGCAGAAGTTTTACCATCACTGATAATTGTTGAAGCAGTCTGCGACCTTTGAGGAATTTTAGCTCCCATTACATAGCCAATGTTACCCTGATTATCAGCATAAAGAAAATTTTGTCCGGGCAAGGCAAAATAACTAACAGCTTCTCTGAATTCACTAAAGTTTTGTGCTTTATTAATTTTAAGGAAAGCAAGCATCTCATCGCTGAAAAAATTCCCAAGCCATTGCATACTGATTGCAGAATATGTTTTATTATCTTCATTATATACAAAAGTAAATGGATGAATTTCAGAAATAATTGGTCCACGATGAGTTCGTGTTATTTCGAAAGCAAATTCTTTTTGGTTTTTAATTTTAATTGTATCCTTAATTATCTGAAGTGGAGTCCATCTTCCATCAAGTAAATAATTTTTCTTCGCAGAATCAAGAGTTTCGTAGAAATAATCTGCATCATCATTCATAAGATTTGTAAGAGCCCAGCTAATGTTTTCATTTTTACCAATTACAATTCCTGGAACTCCTGGTAATGTAACTCCTGCAGCATTCCAGTTTTTACTTTTTATAACTACTGCATACCATTTGCCTGGCGCGCTGAAAGCAAGATGAGGATCGTTTGCAATAATTGGCTTACCTGAAGTTGATTTTAAATTATTCACTACCCAATTGTTAGAACCAACCTGAGTTCCTCTCCAACCAATTAAATTTCTGAACCCAAGATTTGTCTGAATAAACTCCTTAGCTAATAATGAAATGTTTTTCGTAGCAGGAATTTTTTCAAGATTTGATTCGTTGATATCAGGAAGTATTTCGAGCAATTTATCTTTACCGAATTTTTCAATCAATTCAGCATAAGTAAAATCAACCCACCAACTGAGATTTAATTCCCAGCCCATCATTCTGACAACAATTAAGCTGTAAATTGGTTTCCAGTTTTCCGGTTGATATCCAAGCACATCAAATTCAACTGAGTAATTCCCTTTATTTTCTTCAATAAATTTATTAACACCGTTTGAATATGCCTGAAGAATTTTTATGACCTTAGAATCGTAGCGGGAATAATTTTCCTGAATAGTTCTTTTGATACCAACAGTTCTGAACATTTTATCAAAAGGCAAAGCTTTTTCACCGAGAATTTCAGCAAGTCTTCCTTCGCCAGCACGACGAATAAAATCCATTATAAAAAGTCTTTCCTGAGCGTGAAGATATCCAAGTGCAAATGCAGCATCTTCATCTGTTTCGACAAAGATGTAAGGAATCGCTAAAGAATCACGATAGATTTCAATATCAGAAATAATTTTATTGCTTTGAATTGTTCCTTCGTATTTGGGAAGCGATGAAGTAAGCATTTGGTAGAAAAATATTGCTGCGAAGATTGTAATCGCAATAAGTGAAGAAAAAATTCCAACCAAAACTTTTAACCATTTAGGCATATTTGAATATTTCTTTATAATTAAAAAAATTTTTATTTCTATTAAACACTTCAGATAGCATTTCACTTAAAGGGAGTAAAAAATTTTATTCACAATTAAATCTGATAGTCAAAGAATTCTGAGAAATTCAGAGTAGTTATTTCTATTAACTATCATTTCGCTTTGTGGTTTATAATTTTTCAGAAAGGTTTTAGAAATCTGTTTTTTTTGCTTCTCACTAAAAGTGAATTCGTAAGCATAAAGTTTACCTTCAATTTCCTCAACGTAATCAACTTCCTGTTGTTGTGAAGTTCTCCAAAAATATTGTTTAACATCAAGATCATCTATTAAGTTAAGTTTAAGTTTTTCTGAGATTAAAAAATTTTCCCATAGTGCACCTTTATCATTTCTTCTTTCGAGTAAGTTAAAATTTGAAATAAGAGCATTCCGAATTCCGGTATCATAAAAATAAATTTTCCTCATCTTAGAAATTTCTGTTCTGAGATTTCTGCTAAAAGGATTTAATCGAAAAATTATAAAAGCTTTTTCAAGTATATCAATGTATTTACTGACAGTGTCTTTATCCATATTTAATGTATTCGCCAACTCATTGTAAGATACTTCATTCCCAATTTGAGCAGCGAGAAGCATAAGAAGTTTTTCAATCTGCTCTGGTTTTCTTATGCTTTCAAAGCTAAGAATATCTT
>JAIMAZ010000320.1 GCA_023511695.1 Ignavibacterium sp. | reverse complement strand
ACTTCCTCACACATTCAGATTATTTGAAATAATTTATCTTCAGTTTTTTTACGAAACATTTTTAGTGATAAATTTTATTAATTCGCTTTTCAGTAAGGATAAATGGAAATAAGCAGCGCACTAAATAAAAATGATCATCAGGCAGCTTGGCTTGATAAATCTCATCCGAATTACAATCGCTGGGAACGGGCAAGGAAGTTGTCTGTTGAAAGAGGCAGATTAGTAAAAACACTTTTAGAGAAATATAAAACCATTACTAATAAAAATATTCTTGACATTGGCAGCGGTGAAGGCGGCACTTCATCAGTTTTTTCGGAAAATAATTTCGTTGTTAGTGTAGATTTAAGTTTTTTAAGACTTCAAAGGCAAAAAGCAAATTTTCAAATAAAAAATTCTGTGAACAGCAATGCATTGAAACTTCCGTTTTCAGATTCTTCTTTTGATATAATTATACTTCAGGATGTAATTGAACATTTATCTGACAGTGAAAATTTTCTTTCCGAAATAAAGAGAGTGTTAAAGTCAAATGGTATTATTTATCTTAGCACACCAAATAAATTATCAATCATTAACATTTTATCTGATCCGCATTGGGGTTTACCTTTAGTTGCAGTTTTCAAAAGAGAAACAATCAGGAATATCTTTCTAAAATATTTTCGTAAATCAGATATGGGCAGAAAAGATTTGGCTGAGTTGATTTCACTTAGCAAAATTCTAAAGATGTTTTCAGATGAATTTGAAATAAGACTTCAGACAAAAAAAGTTGTCGAAAATCTTTTTTCTAACAACAAGGGAATTGTTTGGAGTAATTTTCATCTAATTCTGATCCGAGCATTAAAAAAATTTTCTCTTGACAAGTTTATAATAAAGATTGCTAATGATAATCCAGGAATAATTAATAAATTTTTTACTCCGACTTTTTATTTAGTAATGAAAAGAAAATCAATTTAGTTTGAATTGAAACTCACTTAAAATATTTTTGGAACTCAAATATGGAATACAAATTACTCGCACAAAAAGCTGTTGAAGCTAAACAGGTCGCTTATGCACCTTACTCAAATTTCAGAGTAGGTGCAGCACTCTTAACCGAAGATGAAAAAATCTTCACTGGTTGTAATGTTGAAATCAGTTCATACAGTCTCACAATATGCGCTGAACGGAATGCAATTTTCAAAGCTTATTCTGATGGTGAAAGGAAATTCAAAGCCATTGCTGTGGCAGCAGATACAGAAGATTATATTTCACCTTGTGGCGCTTGTCGTCAGGTGATTTCTGACTTATGCGGTGATATTGATATTATATTGATTAACGGAAAAAATGAGATGAAGATTCTTCGGACTCAGCAACTGCTTCCATTCGCTTTCACTGACAAAGAATTAAATAAAAGGAATTAGTTAATGGAACCTCACGCAATACCAAACGCAACTGGTTGGATTGAAGTAATATCAGGCTGTATGTTTTCCGGTAAAACTGAAGAGCTAATTAAAAGATTAAAGAGAGCACAAATAGCAAAACAGAAACTTAAAATCTTTAAGCCGGAAATTGATGTCAGATATTCAATTGATTCAATTGTATCACACAGCGAACTCTCTATGCCATCTGCGATGGTTAAAGATGCAAAAGAAATTCTCAACTTAGCTGAAGATGCACAGGTAATTGGGATTGATGAAGCTCAGTTCTTTTCAAATGATTTAATTGATGTTTGTATTGAACTTGCAAATAAAGGTAAGCGTGTAATTGTTGCTGGTCTGGATCAGGACTACCGCGGAGTTCCTTTCGAACCAATCCCGCAGCTTTTAGCAATTGCAGAATACATAACCAAACTTCATGCAATTTGTGTTGTTTGTGGAAATCCTGCTAACAAAACTCAGCGCAAAGTTGCTGTTAAAGACAGAGTAGTTGTAGGTGCTTCTGATGTTTATGAAGCCCGCTGCAGAAAATGTCACTACATTCCTGAAGAATCATAGAGAGAAAATTATGTTATTAGAATCACTCTTCCGTGGAATCATTGGAATTTTTGTTTTAATTGGAATCGCTTTTCTTTTATCCAACAACAGAAAAAAAATAAGTTGGCGGTTAGTAATTGCCGGATTATCAATTCAGCTTGTATTCGCACTGTTCATCTTAAAAGGAGAAGATTTAAGAAAATTTTTTTTCATACTTGGCTGGCCTAAGGATTTCTTCAACGGAGTAAGTTATATCTTCGTTCTGATTCTCAACTTTACAACTGAAGGTGCAAAATTTGTTTTTGGAAACCTTGCACTTGCACCGGGTTCAGAAAACTCATTAGGATTTTTCTTCGCTTTTCAGGTATTACCAACTATAATCTTTTTCGCTTCATTGATGTCAATACTTTATTATCTCGGTGTTATGCAAAGAATTGTTCAGGCAATGGCTTGGGTTATGGCAAAGTTAATGGGAACAAGCGGTGCTGAATCTCTTTCCTGTACTGCTAATATTTTCGTTGGTCAAACAGAAGCGCCTCTTATGATTAAACCATATATTGAAAAAATGACCAAGAGCGAAATTCTCACAATTATGGTTGGCGGTATGGCAACTATTGCTGGTGGAGTTATGGCAGCATATATTCAAATTCTTGGAAGTGCTTATTCAATTTCACACGGAATACCTTTGATTGAAGCTCAAAAATTATTTGCTACACAACTTCTCGGCGCAAGTGTTATGGCAGCACCTGCTGCAATGGTAATTGCTAAAATCTTATTTCCTGAAACTTCAGAACCTTTAACTAAAGGCACTGTAAAAGTTGAAGTTGAAAAAACTGCAGGCAACATTATCGAAGCTGCTGCCAATGGTGCTGGTGACGGATTGAAATTAGCTCTTAATGTTGGTGCAATGCTTATTGCCTTCATCGCTCTGATTGCATTGATAAATTATCTTCTGAATGGTCTTGGTGATATTGTTGGCATAAACTCATATCTGAAAACGACTTTCGGAAGTCCACTAAGTTTTCAACTAATAATCGGCTTAATACTTCAGGTTGTAGCGTTTGGTATTGGTGTTCCATGGCACGATGCTCTCACATTCGGAAGTTTACTCGGAACAAAGATAGTGCTGAACGAATTCGTTGCTTATTCAGAGATGGGAACTTTAATTGAAACAGGAAAACTTGTAACCGATAAATCTATATTGATGCTCACCTATGCGCTTTGTGGTTTTGCTAACTTCAGTTCTATTGCAATTCAGATTGGTGGACTTGGACCTTTGGCTCCAAACAGAAAATCTGACATTGCAGCTCTTGGAATTAAAGCTGTTATTGGTGGTGTAATGGCTACATTGATGACTGCTACTCTTGCTGGTTTATTCTTTGCAGGTTAAGAAATGAAGATA
>JAIMAZ010000319.1 GCA_023511695.1 Ignavibacterium sp. | reverse complement strand
GTTTTTATCAAATGTACGTAGCATAACTGATAATTTGTTTTATACTCCAACTTTTAAAGTGAGCAGAATTAATTCATAAATTTCTCTGTGATTCTCCTGTGTTTCTCTGAGGCACTCCGTGTAATTTTTTGTAAATATAAAGTGAGAAAACTCATAAAAACTCTCCATTTTTTTCAAGATTTTAATTTGTGTTAATTAGTGTAATTCGTGGCAGATGTAATTAATCATAAAATTACACAGAGAGCCACAGAGAAAAACACAGAGAACCTCAGAGAAGAAATTAAAAAGCCCCTCAGTATTTGAGAGGCTTTTAATTAAATAAGTATTTTTTTGAAACTTATTTCATCAAAATCATCTTCTTCGTATCTAAATAAACTCCTGAGCCTGTAGTTGGATTTACCACCTTCAACTGATAAAAATAAATTCCGGATGGTAATGTAGAATTTATTGTGTACAATATAGAATTATTTCCGGCTTCATAATAACCATCAACAATTGTTTCAATTTCTTTTCCGAGTACATCAAATAATTTGATTGTAATATTACCACTTACTGGCGATTGCCAACTGATTGTAGTACCTGGATTGAATGGATTTGGATAATTTTGTTCAAGCGAAAAATATTTTGGTAAACCTATATCAACCTGTACAACATTAAGATACTTTGAAGTTCCATCGTAATCGGTTTGTTTGAGACGATAATAATAGGTACCTGAACGAACAGAATTATCCAGATAAGAATAAGCAGTAGGTTCAGTTGTTGTTCCTTTGCCACCTACAAAACCAATCTCAGAAAAATTCTCACTGTCATTGCCTCGTTCAATTGAAAATCCTGCATTATTAGTTTCAGTAGCAGTTATCCAATTTAACAGAACACCGTTATCTGTTACTTCCGCAGTAAAAGAAGCTAGCTCAACTGGGATAGCATTTTCAATAGTGAAATTGACATTTGAAATATCAAAGAAAACATTTCCAACAGCTTCAACTTTAATTCTTGCGGTTGTTGTGGGATTGTCAGGTAATTGAACTGCTTCTGAACCATCATTAGGTGTATTAGCAGCTAAAACAAACGGATAAGTCTGTCCACCATCAACTGAAAGAAGTATTTTAACATTTGCACAATTAACTGGAGCTAAATTTGTATTTGCAACATTCCATGTTACAGTTTGAAGTGAAAGTCCGGGCCAGGAAACATTAGTATTTGGTGATGTTACAACAAAAGGTCCTGAATTACCATCAACCTGAAATTGCATCTGAGCGTAGTCAACTCCTCCACCTGCTGGTCTGTTATCCCTTGCTACTAATCGGAATGTCAAAGTTCTCGCGTATGTTGGGAGTATTTCTCCAATCACCTGAGTATTGTTTAACAAAGAAGATAATTTCGGAAAAGTTCTTGTTGGTGATGGTGTTGGATTAAATACTCTGAAAATTGGTGCATTGCCTGATGGTGAATTCGGATGACCGGCAGGACCAAGATCAAATTGTTCCCAACTATATGTTAGCGCATCGCCATTCGGATCAGTTGCCGAACCGGTTAACGCAAATGGTGTACTTTTAGGAATGTAAAATCCACCGGTCGGAACTGTTACAATTGGTGCAGAGTTTCCTGTATTTGTAATTTGAGCACAACCGTTTCCTGAACCAAAATTGGTATAGCTCACAATTTCATCGAAGTTAACTACATGAAAATACGGATCGCTGTTGTTCTGAAGATTTTGAGGTGAACAAATTCCTGCATAAGCCATTATTGTTGAACCGCTGCCTGGTTCATAAGCTGTTGAAGCATTTCTGTTACCACCACTGCAAGAACCAGCATTTCCGTTAAATGAATGATTACCACCAAACTGATGGCCCATTTCGTGTGCTACATAATCAATATCAAAAGGATCGCCAACCGGAAATGGTGAACCTGTAACACCTCGGGCTTTCAACCCTGCTCTGCAAACAACCCCCAATCCGGCAACTCCACCTCCACCGGTGCTCAGTACATGTCCGATATCATAATTTGCGTTACCAATTCTTGCATCAATAGTTGTTTGATTTTGTGTAAGCATAGCAACACCATCATTATTAGTATAAGGGTCTGTTGCTGCGTTTAGAAAAATTAAAGTGTCATTGTTCGGAATAAGAACCATTCGAACTGCTAAATCAGTTTCGTAAACACCGACAACACGATTAACAGTTGTAACAACTGCAGACATTACAGATGGAATTGTTCCTCCGTGGAATGTTGAATATTCTCCTGTTGTTGCAACAGCTAATCTGTATGTTCGTAATTGTGGTCCGGTTGGTGTTAATAATTTATTCATTTTCAGATATTCCATTTCTTGTCTGATGCCTTCGTCATCCAATAACTCACAATCGAATAATGCGCTTTCTTTGATATAATCTCTTGAATAATATGAAATGTAATTATCAGTATCACCTTTACTGTAAGGGTCAATAAATACCCTGCCATTTGGAGAAAGTATCATAGCATGAAAACCTTGTGGTGTATAATCAAATCTGCAAACTGCATAAGGATCTGTAATTCCTTTTGCGAGATAAGTTTTTATCTCAGGAAACTTTGCAGCTAATTCCTTTGACATTACAGGTGATTCTACAAATGCAAACTTCTGCATTGAACCATCAGGCATTGGAAGCTCAATTTGAACAGTCCGCTGTGCATAAAAGTTGTGTGTTTCCATTTGAGCCTGACTAAGAAGAGTTGTAAGAACATTCTTATTCAATGAAACAGTCCTATAAGCTTGTGGGATAATGACTCTCTCACCTGTTAAAACAATTTCGGTTTCTTGTTTATCTGTCCATAAATTTTCCTGAGGGAAAATTGAAGAGGCAAAGAAAATTATAAAGGAAAATAAAACAGTCATCCCGAAAATGGAAAATTTTATTTTCATATATGCTCCTTTGATTGTTGGATGATTGGTTGATTACTATTCAAAGTTAAAAATATAATTGAAAAGTTCAAAAAAAAATTAATTGTACCCAAAAGTTGAAACTAAAAGACCATCCCTGCTGTAAGTTTTACTGCGCTGAAGTAAACCATCAATATAATATTCCTCTTTCATCAATGAACCATCATCGTAATAAATTTTTGTCCAGCCCTGAAGTTTTCCATTTAGATAATTTTCAATTTTTTCCAAAGCTCCGTTCTGATAATAAGTATTTCTTCTTCCTTCGCGCTTTCCATCCTTTATAAATTCTTCAGATCTTAAAATTCCATTCGGATGATAAGTTTTGTATTGCCCAACCTGAACATCTTCAACATAATTCGAAATCGTTGAAAGATTTCCGTTCGGATGATATGTAACATGCGTACCGTTCTTCCTTCCATTTTCATAAATCGTTTCTGATTTAAGAATACCATTTTCATAATATTCTTTTTCGTTACCGATCTTTAT
>JAIMAZ010000318.1 GCA_023511695.1 Ignavibacterium sp. | reverse complement strand
GCATTTAAAAAGGATTTGAGGGCGACTGGAATTTCTGCACGCGGTTGGGTTTGGACAGCTTGGAATGAAAAAGAAAAAAGACTTTTTAACTATTTAGGTGATGCGCAAAATACTTATCCTGTTTGGTATGCTAAACCAATCTTAGCCTTGGATACCTATGAGCACGCTTATTTTATTGATTATGGGGTAAATCGGGGATTATATATTGATGCTTTTTTTAAAAATATTGATTGGAAGGTAGTTGAGAAAAATTTTTTAAAGATTTTTAATAAGTGTTGTTGTAAGTTTACCACCAGCAATGTAATTATCAGAAAAATTTTTAATTAACTCAAATTTCTGATATGCCGGAACATTTCCACCGTAAAATCCACTCAACTGAAAATCATATTTACGCAATGAAAGAGAAACACCATCCATCAAACCACCAACAACACTGTTAATAATAGGCTGTCTTCCCAATTTAAGTGTTGCTATATCCAAGATGTTTCTTGCCTCAAGATAAAGATTATAGAATCTTAATCTCGGATCGTCTTTAATATCCTGAGCAAAATCATTTTCAAAATTTAAATATGAACGGACAGATACATCACCATAATTCAGATTGAGATTCAGCATTTGATAAGCCCGTAAATGATTTTTAGAAACATCCGCTGAATCAACTCTTTCGAAACTGTAAACTGATGATGAAAATCTTCCGTTAATATTCTGTGCTGTAATGATTCCGCTCAAAACAAACAGAAAGAATATCAGAAGTTTTTTCATAAAAATTTTCTTTCTAATTAGTTTTTAGGTACATAATGTTTAATTTGATTCCAGTATTCTTCAAACTCAAATCCAGTGTAGGTAGGACTTTCGGCATTATGACAATTAATGCAAAACTTCTCTAAGCTCTCATGAATAATAAGGCCATTTTGAATTGCAAGTGCTCTGTCTTTCATAATTTTCATGTCTTTGTATGCAGAGCCGGGACCGTGACAGGTTTCGCACTGCACTCCATCTTCAACTTTAAACTTCTTTCCAAGCATAGCTTTATCTACATTATAACCTGATGCGTGACACTTTAAACAATCATTGGTTTCAACCGCAGGAGTAGTAAATCCTTTTTCTTTTGCTATTTGATTTGCTTTTTCAGTCTTTAATGTTTCGTATGCTTTGGAGTGCTTGCTGTTCTGCCAAATGCTCAGTTGACTTCCTTGCTTCTCTGTTTTATGGCACATAACACATTGTTCAACACCAATATAACTGAAATTGTTTTGAGCATTGGAAAATGTGGAATAAACTAGTGCGAGTATAAAAGAAAAGAATAAGAGATGTTTCATAGAACCTCCTAAGAAGTTTAATTCTCTGTTTCTAAAATCCAATTTTTTCCAGACAAATAAAAGTGTTTGAAAAATAAAATTTTAATTTGAATACAATGAACAATAATTTAACGTTGCTAATTTTATACCATATAGTTCTGCATTACTTTAATGATTTTTTATCTAAACATATTTCATAATTAAGAAAAACATTTCTATCTATTTTCAACTTCAAGAAAATCAAGTAGCAATTTTTAACAGTTCATCTAATTTGTTTAACTTTGCGCTGAAAATTTTGGTCAAGAATAAAATATTAGAATTATTAACATGAATTATTGAAGAATAGAGTATGCCTACAAATTATATATATGAAAAAATAATCGTAAAAGAATCCAATGTTCATGGTAAAGGAATTTTTGCTCAGATATCAATAACTAAAGATCAGAGAATACTTTTAATTGATGGCGAAGTTATAGATGCAGCAGAATGCATTCGAAGAGAGAATGAAGAAAATAATGTTTTCATCTTCTGGAAAGATGACAACACTTACATTGATACATCATTAACTGAAAAAATTAAATATATAAATCACAGTTGCGATGCTAATTGTTATATTGATGAAGATGAGAATGGTTCATTGATTCTTGTTGCTTCTCGAGATATTCAACCAGATGAAGAACTAACTATTGATTATGGTTATGATGAAATTTATGATGAATGTTCTTGTTCAAATTGCGACAATAAACTTGATTCGGCTGCTTAACTAAGTTATAATTTGTGTATGAAGGGCTATTTCTTCAAGAATTGAAGAAACCCGCAAACATTCCGGCATTGAACCACTGAATACAATTGCTTTTCCTTTTACATGTACTTCGAAAGATAGAGCACGTGCTTGTTCATAAGTACAGTTAATCGCTTTAATTAACTGTGCAATCACTTCATCGAATGTATGCCAGTCATCATTATATAATATAACCCGGCTGGCAATATCACTTATCGAATCAATATCTTCTTCTAAAGTGGGTTTCTGTGTTGGTAATTCAGGCATAATAAATTAGTTATTCTATTTTCTTATACAAATATAAAAAATCCTGAATTATTCTGATTTTTATTTTATCAAAGAATTGATGTTGCGATAGTTGAAAAAATTTTTCTCAGTGACTTAACTAAAACTTAATGAACTGACTACGTTCCTCTCAATTGCATTTATAAGAAGTCATCTTTATATTTTTCACATAAAAAAATAAGATTTTGAAGGAGGATAAATGAAAATAGCAGTATGTATCAGTCAGGTTCCGGACACTGCTACAAGAATAAAAATCGGTGCCGATCACAAATCTATTGACCCGACAGGTGTTACTTTTATCATAAATCCTTATGATGAATTTGCAATTGAAGAAGCATTAAAAACAAAAGAAAAAATTGGTGGCGATTCTCTTGTTTATGTACTATCAGTTGGTGATGATTCTGTAAAAGAAACACTTCGCAAAGCCCTTGCAATGGGTGCTGATGAAGCAATTTTACTGAAAGATTCAAATAAGAAAGATTCCTTTGGAATTGCCAAAGCACTTGCTGATGAAATAAAAAATCTTGGATGCGAACTTGTCTTTATGGGTAAGCAATCGGTTGATTTTGACAGTGGAATTACAGGACAGCTTGTTGCAGAAATGCTTGGTTATAATTGTGTTTCTGTAGTTGTTGACTTTAAACTTGATGGAAATAAAATTATCGCAGAAAGAGAAATTGAAGGTGGACGAGAAGTGGTCGAAACAGAACTTCCTGCAGTAATTACTGCACAGAAAGGATTGAACGAACCAAGATATGCTTCGCTTAAAGGAATTATGGCTGCAAAGAAAAAAACAATTGCAGAAAAACCTGCAAACGATTTTAATGGATACACAGAAATTCTCGATATGCATCTTCCACCATCAAAACAACCTGGAAGAATACTTGGAACAGATAAATCTGCTGTTCCCGAATTAGTTAGATTATTAAGAGAAGAAGCAAAAGTAATATAGGAATTATTATGGCAGAAAAAATTTTAGCGGTACTCGAACAAAGAGAAGGTTCACTTAAAAAAGTTTCTTTTGAAACAGCATCTGTAGTAGTT
>JAIMAZ010000317.1 GCA_023511695.1 Ignavibacterium sp. | reverse complement strand
ATTCAAACGCGTTATTAAAATTATTCCTATCAGATTTGTTTAATGCGCTTAAAATTAAATCGTCAATTTCTTTTGGTATGTCCGTAAAAACGGTTGAGAGTTTCTGTGGTTGCATTTTCAAATGGGCTTCATAGATGTCGTAATCATTCTTAAAATTAAAAGGAACTGTTCCGGATAACATTTCATAAAGTGTTATACCTAAAGAGTAAATGTCGGTTCGAGGCGTTGTAGATAGTCCTTTAATTTGTTCAGGACTCATATAGTAGATTGTTCCAATGTTGGAACCGAGTCTTGTAATATTTTGATTCTCTTTCAAGGATTTTGATATTCCAAAATCCATTACTTTAACTAATCCATTTTTATCAATAATTATATTAGATGGTTTTAAGTCTCTATGAATAAAGCCCATTGAGTGAGCGTATTCAATTGCAAGCAATACTTGTTGCATCACGCGCAATGAATAGATTAAATCGAGACGACCATAATTGTTGATAAGCTGACTTATTGTTGAACCATCAACAAATTCCATTACAAATCCGGTTGCTTCTCTTGTCTCAATAAAACCGTAAACTGTTACAATATTTGGATGATTAAGTTTAGCTTGATTTTTAGCTTCGAAACGGAATCTTTCTATAAAGTGAGGATCTTTGATAAGTTTAGGATTAATAATTTTTATCGCAACATATCTTTCGAGTTGTAAATCATAAGCTTTGTAAACACTTCCCATTCCTCCTTCACCTAAAAGAGAAATAATCTGATAATTAAGTATTCTCTTTCCAATCATTATTGTTTACTTTTTCTAATAAGATGAAAGAATAATCATCAATTGCACCTCTGCTTCTGACAAGTGAAATAATCTTACTCTGAATATTTTCAGAATCATATTTTAGAATTTCCTGCAGCTCAGCATCTGAGATAAGTCCTGTAACGCCATCTGAACAAAGTAAAAATTTGTGATGATCTGAATGACTTAATCGCATTTTACTAAAATCCGCTTCAGCATTTTCTTTACCGAGTGCTCTGATTAAAATATGACCGCTTGGATGATTAGTTGCTTGTTTTAAAGTAAGATATCCCTCATCAATTAATTTCTGAATAAGAGTATGATCTTTGGTAAGCTGTCGCAATGAATTTTCTCTAAAGTAATAAATTCTTGAATCACCGATGTGTCCCCAATATGCAATGTTATCTTTAATATACAACAAATCCAATGTAGTTGTCATCGGAAGTTTATCTTTTTTCTGATTAGAGTATTTAATTAAAAAATCATTAGTATCAATAAATGTTTCTTTAATTCTTTCAAGATAGTCACTTTGCTTAGATGCATCGAATAGATTCTTGACCGCAGTAATTGTTATTCTCGAAGCAACTTCAGGTTCAGAATCGGCACCAACACCATCGCACAAAATGCAAAGCAGACCACCATCAACAAAAACGGTTTCAACTGCATCTTCGTTAGCTGCTTTATTACTACCTTTCGCTGTAAATTTTTTTATCAGATACTGCTCCATAAAGTAATTTTTGAACAGTTAGAATTTGAATTTTCTTAGTCAAAAATAAACAATTATTGTGATAAGACAGCTAAGTGCGTGCTTTATGACCAATAGCTTATTTGATAAACAAGCACCCTAAAATTATATTTACCACTCAAATTTTATCAATCTTTGCGAGAATGGCGGAATTTGGTAGACGCGCTAGACTTAGGATCTAGTACCGCAAGGTGTCGGGGTTCGAGTCCCCGTTCTCGCACAAAATTAAATCAATTAAGTTATACGAGAGGATAATTTGGAATACAATGTAAATGAGATAAATGCTTCCGAAAAAGAAGTAGAAATAAAGCTTTCTTACGATGAAATTAAGGAAAGCATAGAAAATGAAGTAAAGAAACAAACTAAAAACATTCAGGTTCCCGGCTTCAGAAAAGGAAAAGTACCAAGACATATTCTCAAAAAAATGTTCGGTGATGCATTGGAATATGAAGCAGCAGATAAAGTTGCAACCGAATTTTTCTGGAAAGTTGCAGATGAAAAAGACTTAAGACCTATTGGTAAACCAGCCAAGACCAGTCTTGATTTCGAACCTGAAAAGCATTTAACATTTAAGGTTAAATATGAAACTCTTCCCAATATTTCTGTTCAGAATTATAAAAATTTTGAAATTGAAATTCCCGATTTTGTCGTAACAGACGAAGAGGTTGAAAAAGAAATTGATTATATAATCAAAGCTAATAAAACAACAGAAGATGCTCAGGAAATTGGCGATGATAGAAATTATCTTGTTGAGATTGAAATTCATCGCACTGATGAGCAAGGAAATATTCTGCCAGATACTAAACCAGAAAAGCTCACAATAGATTTGACCAATGAACAAATACATCCTCAAATTGTTGAAAACTCCAGAGGTAAAAAAGTTGGTGAGTCATTTACATTTCAATTTTCTGACACAAGAAAAGAATTAAACAAAGATGGTGTCGAAGAAGAAGTTACAGATAATTACTACTACACTGCTAAAATCTTATCAGTTAAAAAAGTTGTATTGCCCGAATTGAATGTAGAACTTATTAAAAAGGTAACTAAAGAAAGACTTTCAGATGTTGAAGCTTTCAAAGAAGAAATTAAAAAAGATATTCAGAAATATTATGATCAAAGAGTTGATGAATTAACTCGCAGTAAACTACTTTCAGAAATTATTAAAAACAATGATTTCACTCCGCCGCAAACTTTAGTGAATAACATACTCGAAGAATACATAAAGAGTGAAGAGCAATATGCAAAACAAAACCGAATACCTTTTAATAAAGACGAAGCGAGAAATCGTTTAAGAGTCAATGCGGAGAATGAAGTCAAATGGTATTTGATTAAAGAACAGATTCAAAAAGCCGAGGGTATTTCTGTAACTGAAGACGAACTTAAAGAATTTGCCCAAAAAGAATCTGAACAAACCGGTTTGCCTGTTGAGAAGATTATGAATTATTACAAAGCTTCAAATCAGGTAGAACGAATATTAGATGAAAAACTTTTTGACTTCCTAAAAGCTAATAATAAAATAAAAAAAGTCGACCCAAAAACACTTTATCCACAGAAAGAGGAAAAGAATGAGCAGTAGAATAGAAATTTATAATCAACTTGTTCCCTATGTTATTGAACAAACCGGACGCGGTGAACGCGGAATGGACATTTATTCCCGTTTATTGCGCGAACGTATTGTTTTCATTGGAACTCCGATAGATGATCACATTGCAAGTTTAACAATCGCACAGTTGATATTTCTTGAAGCAGAAGATCCTGAGAAAGACATTCACATTTATATTAACTCGCCCGGCGGAAGTGTTACTGCCGGCTTAGCAATTTATGACACAATGAATTTCATAAAACCAGATGTTTCAACTATATGCGTTGGAATGGCTGCAAGTATG
>JAIMAZ010000316.1 GCA_023511695.1 Ignavibacterium sp. | reverse complement strand
CTGTGTCCTTGTTGTGAAAAAATCTCAGCGATCACCGCGCCTTCTGGCATAGCCATCCCTATGGGAGCGTTAAAAAACTCTCTGTGTCTCTGTTCCTCTGTGGTGAAAAAATCTCTCTGCGTTCACTGCGCCTCCGCGTTTAAAAAAACTCTCTGTGTCCCTGTGGTAAAAAATTTCTTTAAAATAAAAAAACACTTCCCGCGTTAAAGGAAGTGTTTTAGGGGGTGCCATGAACATTTTTTCTTTTTTAAGCCTGAGCTGTTAATCCTTCTTTTGTAAAATAGTTTGATGCGTGAGTGAAATCAAAACTCTCAACTGCTTCGTCAAGAGTATCATAAGCATTGAAGATATTGAGTGTTCCTGATTTTTCCATCAATGCCCGTACAACAGATTTAGGCTTAACCAATCTTATCTCGCCGCTTATCAATGAGATTTTCTTAAGCGCAAGTACAAGCACACCTAAAAAAGTTGAATCAATGAATTCACATTGACTTAAATCAACTATTACTTTTCTGAATTTTTTTTCAATATCCTCATCAAGAATTTTCTTTAATTCACCAGCTTCTTTATAAGTAGCACGCGTGAGATTAACCTTCTCGATGAATATATCTTTAATAACAATTTTTTCGAAATCTTCCATTTTGACCCTCGTTAATTCTTGAATCCCCTGTATCTGATAAATTTTACTTTCAAATAAATTTATGTTCATTTCTATATCTCCAATTATTATTCCAATAAGATTATCGCTTAATTATCAATATTTTTTATGCCAGCTTGGCTCACTTTGATAAATGATTTATGTTTATTTACTAAATTGAACCAAAAGAAATTTGAATTTTAGTGGATAACGACATAAATAACCTTATTTCACTCTCAAAACAGCATTATGAGAACTTCCCAGTAGCATCTTTTTTACTCCCAAAAAATAAAAGAGATGATATCGCAATTGTTTATTGGTTCGCAAGAACTGCAGATGATATTGCCGATGAAGGTCAATTTTCTGCAAATGAACGAATATCCGCACTTGATGAATTTCAAAACAACTTTATTGATTCACTTCAAAATAAATATGCAGATAATAAATTTAAGATTTTGTCTGATGTAGTTGTAAGAAATAATCTTAATCCTGAGTATTTCACTAATCTGATCTCGGCTTTTAAGCAGGATGTTTTAAAAACAGATATAATAATTTTGATGAGGTACTTGATTATTGTAAACGCTCAGCTAATCCTGTTGGAAGAATTGTTCTGAATATATTTAATATCTTTGATGAACAAGCTTACCGTTATTCCGATTTTATATGTACAGCATTACAACTAACAAACTTTTATCAGGATGTTGAAATTGACTATGCGAAAGGAAGAATTTACTTTCCTTTGGATGAGATGAATCACTTTCAAGTAACTGAAAATATGTTTGAGATGAAAGAAAATAATCATAATTTTTCAGCATTGTTAAAACACAGTGTTAATCGGACGAGAAGTCTTTTCACTGAAGGTAAAAACTTATTCGGGTTTCTTAAAGGAAGATTAAAACTTGAAATTAAATGGACTGTTGCCGGTGGTGAAAAAATTCTTTCGAAGATAGAGAAGAATGATTATCAGATTTTTGGAAAAAGACCTAAGCTTAACAAAACAGATTTTATTTCGATACTATTAAAAAGTATTTTCATTAAATGATCGATTCAGCAAAACAAATATCAAAAGAAAGCAAAAGCAGTTTTTACTACGCTTTTAATCTTTTGCCCGAAAAGCAAAGAGATGCGATGAATACTGTATATGCTTTCTGCAGAAAAACTGACGACATCGTTGATGATCTTTCCACTCCTTATGAAATTAAGTATGAGAAATTAAGAAAATGGCGACTCGAATTTGAAAGAGCATTTGTCGGAAGAAGCGAATATCCTTTGCTGAATAAACTTGGTAAGACAATCTCTAATTTCAATATACCACTTGATCCATTCTTTGAACTGATTAAAGGAATGGAAATGGATTTACAGAAAAACCGTTATAAGAATTTTGATGATTTGTTAGTCTATTGCTATCGCGTGGCTTCAACTGTTGGTTTGATGTGCATTGAAATATTCGGATATAAAAATCCCTCGACAAAAGATTTTGCTGTTAATCTTGGTATTGCACTTCAGCTTACAAATATTCTTCGTGACTTGGGTAAAGATGCTGAACAGGGAAGAATTTATCTTCCTCAGGAAGATTTTATGAAATTCAATTATTCTGAATCGCAGCTTTATCAGAAAATATCAAATCAAAATTTTAAGCAGTTGATGAAGTATGAAGTAGAGCGTGCAAAAAATTATTTTGATAAAGCAACTCAGTCACTTGACCTTGATGATAAGAAAACTATGTTTGCTGCAAGAGCAATGCAGCATATTTATTACAGAATGCTTGAGAGAATTGTCCATTCAGATTATGATGTGTTGAACAATGAGATTAAAGTCAAGAAAATTGAAAAAGTCGGAATCGCACTTGGTGTTTGGGCTAAATATCAATTAGTCTATTGATGAAAAAAGTTTTAGTCATTGGCGGCGGCTTAGCCGGACTTTCTGCAGCAGCATATCTCACAAAAAATAAATTCGATGTTACTCTTCTTGAAGCATCTCCAAAATTAGGTGGCAGAGTTTATTCATTCTTTGATGAAAAAACTAACACTGAAGTTGATAACGGTCAGCATATTCTGATGGGATGTTATGCTGATACTTTAGCATTGCTGAAGATGACTAATGCTTATCAGTATTTTCATATTGCAGCAGACGGAAAAAATCAAAACAGGTTAGTAATAAATTATCTGGACAGAGATGGGAAAGAATTTAAACTCCAATCATCAGATTTATTTTATCCGTTCAATCTTCTTTCTGCTTTACTTTCGTTCAAAGCATTCTCTATAAGTGAAAAACTCTCAATGGTTAAATTTTTTATAAAGATAAAATTTATTGACTCTGAAAAACTTTGGAACCTGAATGTGAAGCAATGGTTAATGAAAGAAAATCAAAGTGATAATGTTATAAAAACTTTCTGGGAAATTATTTCAATCGGTGCACTGAACACTTCCACTGAAAAAGCATCAGCAAAAATATTCTGTGATATACTGAAAGAAATTTTCTGGAAAGATAAAACATCATCATTCATCATTCTGTCTTCATTACCTTTATCGAAATCCTTCATCGAACCAATTTACAACTATCTGATTCAGAATAATTGTAAAGTTCAGTTATCAGAAAAATGTGTTTCATTTGAAGTAAGCAACAACCGAATTGAAAAAGTGATTACTGTGTCTGCTGATTCATCCAAACAAAATGTTTACGATGAATTTGATTTTGTTATATCTGCAGTTCCGTTTTTTGCACTGGAGAAATTATTAGATAGAAATTATCTGTCAAATCAACCCGAATTTAATTACTCATCAATTCTTA